>JBHLKB010000005.1:0-27045 GCA_048887205.1 Candidatus Hodarchaeota archaeon | reverse complement strand
AACAAGATTTGAATCTCAAAAAAACTATATTAATTCCTCAAATTGATCATAAATCGTTATTAAAATCGATTGATTTGATGGGTTTTAAAAAAAAAATCATTAGTGGTAGAATTTTTGGAGATGCTGTAAGAATTCCTATTGATGATATAAAATCAAATTTTGATGAAGACTGTTTTGCTGTTATTTCAATAACCAGTTTTTTTCCACCTCGCGAACCAGATGATATAAAAGAAATAAGTAAATTTGCCAATGAAAATGATCTTGTTCATATTATCATTAATGCATATGGTGTACAAAGTCCTGAATGGATGAAGCTAATTCGATCAGCAATTGATGCTGGTAGAGTCGATGCAATAATTCAATCAACAGATAAAAATTTTCTAACCCCTGTTGGTGGAGCTGTAATTGCATCGCCTATAAAAGAAAATATTGATAAAATTAGTCAAACTTATGCTGGACGCGCCTCCGCTACTCCGGTGGTGAATTTCTTAATTTCGATGCTTTCATTAGGAATTAATGGTTACCAGAAATTAATTGAAGAGCAGCAGCAAAATCGAAAAATTCTAGAAAGAAAACTCAAAGAAGTTGCAGATAAAATAGATGAAAGAATTCTTGATATTTATAATCCAGTAGCAGTTGCATTATCATTAAGTAATTTAAAAGAAGAAGAATTATACGCTCTTGGAGGAGCCTTGTATAATTTAAGAGTTACTGGGCCTAGGGTCTATAATCCAAAAGAGAAACCATTTGGAACATGTTGTAAAAATTATCAGACTCCTTATATTGTTATGAACGCTGCGATTGGTGCAAAAAGAAAAGATATTCTTTCTGCTGTCGAAAGATTTGAAAAAGCATATAAACAGATAGTTAAATAATAGAACAATGCATAAATTTTTAAGTTCTATTTAACCAGAAATGAAAATAAATAAAAGCTAGAAGTTCTATATTTTAATAAAAATTACATGAACACAATTAATACGGTTAAAAGGAGTTCGTAATGGAAAACCGTCTTTTAAACCAGTTTAATACTGTAATAATTTCTCAATGGGAGTTTAGACAAATAGAAGAACCTTATAAGCCTCTAACGCCTCGAGAATTGTTCGAGTTAGCTTATCATACGTGTAATTCCGTGGCTATGAGAAATATTTATCTAAAATTATCTTCAAGCGAAGATCAAGGGGGTTCTAAGGCAGTTTTATACTCAAATAGTAAAAAGTTTATATCTATTGAAGCTTTGGATAATTCCTTGAAAATTACTAAATATTTTAGTGAAGGAACTACTGGTGATAAAGTAATTAAAGAAATCCAACCTGCTTTAAAAAGAAGGAAAGATAATTTTGCTTCAAAAGATACAGAATTTAGGACTCAAATTTTAAAAACTATCTTAGTTGAGAGAAAACTTGATGAATGCGCAAATTTAGTAATGTTAAAAGGGATAAATAGAAGAATATATTTTGCCATCGGGGATGCAAGAGAATCCGCTGCTGTAGTTCCACTGTTTATGGAAGCAGATGGTGCAAGCCTAGTTCAATTGGCTTTAAATAAGTGGATGGAAACAACTCAGAAATTAGAACAAGAACAAACTTTTCCAGAAAATCTTGTACCTGGGATTCTTAAAAATATCACACAAATAAAGAAATGGTTACTTGATTTGATCAGTTCAAATCTCGATAAATAAAAATCTACTCTTATACAATTATTCAGTACTATTGATTGATAAGTATTATTTCAATCTATATTGAGGTATTACTTGAATATATATGAAAGAACGCAAAATAGATGTTTCACGAATTTTAAACTGACAATCGATAAAATCATTATAAAATAATCTATTTAAAATGGGCCATCGGGGATTTGAACCCCGGATTTACCCGCTGAAAGGTTAACACCTTGCAACTCTCAGGTTTTTATTGAGAGTGGACATTTTTTTCTGCTTTTTTATGTATGTCCGCTGGTCATTTATAAGACCTGCGCTTGTTGACCAAGCTTTTAAAACCTTGTTAACCAGGCTAAGCAAATGGCCCTTACAGTATGAAGTGTTTATTAATTTTACCAAAATATTCGTTTTCAATGTCAATGTTTATTTGTAAACTGTTTCGAAGGCTAATTCACTTGATTGCTGTTATAATCTAATTAAATCAGAAAAAAGATAAAAATTTTTTTATTAGTGTAATCTGTTATATTAATAATTAAAGTTAAATAAAGAGATTTTTGATAACAAAAAAAATTTAAAAAAGTTGATTTTTTATGGCTGAAATGCTCACAGATCTTTTACAGAACATTTATAAAAGGATTGCACAGCTCGGAGCTGCAATACAACAGCTAAACGAGTCTCTCAATTCTCTTAATCAGAATATTGAACAAAAAATTTCAAACTTGACAGAGAAATTACAAGAATTTTCTAATGAGATAAACATTACTCAAACAAAACATGTTGATGCCGTAAAAGAAATTGGAGTGGGAGCGACTAAAGAATTAAAAATTATTCAAGATGGTCTGGGTTTAGATGCCCTTAAAAATTTGATTGAAAAGCTTGAAGATTTTGCTAAACTTTCTGAAGGTATTCTAAATCAAGATACAGTAAATTTATTATTATCAGAAGCTATTGATTCAGTAAAGAGCCTTAAAGAATCTGTTAAAGAAGAAGAAGTGATCGAATAAAAAATTTCAATTTAAGTATAAATAGGTGAGATAAATTGGCAGAAAAACTTTTAGATGAAATGATCCAAAAAGTAAATCAAATTATGAGTTCATTAGATGGAACAATAGCTCAAGTAAACCAAATGAGCGCAGCAATTACCCAAATGAGTCAAACCTTCTCTGAACAAACGGTTTCAATAACAGAGAATATTAGATTAATAGTAGAAGTTTTAAAGCAATTCAGAGTTCAGTCAAGTAAAAGCCTTCAAGAACTTTCTGATGATTTTAATCAAAAAGTAAAAGAACTTTGGGATAAAAAAGCTATTGAAGCAATAACTGAAGAAGAAAAAAAAGCTATAGAGATTATCAAGCAAGCTTCGAAAGCAGTTGCAGATAATCTATATTTTGCTCAATTGCTAAACATTATACAATCTATTAGAGAAGAAACTAATAGAATTATTAGTGCCAGTCAATAGCAATATTTTAATTCTTTATACTTATTTTTGATTTAGTTTAACAATAATAAATTTAAAAGGTGTACAAATTTTAATGCCCGCTGGATGTTTCGTAATATTATTACCCACTGATTCAGATTATAAGATTATGGGATATTATTTTAAAGAGGCTAAATCTGATTTTGAAATTACAAATGATTTATTTCTCAGGTTAAATCTTGATCATTCAAAAAACGAGTACAATTTACTAAAAATAAAAGATCTACAAATTTTCTCATATGATCATAAATTTAAAGGAAAATTAACTCGGAAAGCATTGGGAATAATAATTGGTTTATTATTAAACGAGAATGATAAACCAGAGAAATTCCGTTCATCTCTTAAAGAAGCAGCAGAAGCTTTTGAGATTCCAAGTCTCAATGTTCTTCAGAAATCAAGAGAAGAATTTGAAATAATCTTAAAAGATGTATATTTGGAGCATTTAGAACCATTAATAGACATACTACAACCTGAAGCATTAAAGGCTAGTATTATTAACATCACTAAATTCATGATTAGTGGTGAGAAAAAAGAAAGAAAAATTGCTCAAGAACTTTTAGAAAAAATTGAAAATAAAGAACACACTAAAATTTCAGAAAACTACAAAATAGCTGAAAATGCAATCAAATCTTTAGATTATGAGAAAGCAACCAAATTTTATAATAAGGCTGCTGAAATCGCAGAAAGCTTTTATGTCATGGATATCGCTACTTCACTTAGAGAAAAAGGTGACTTTTCTCAACAAATTCCTGAATTATCTAAAGAAAGAGAAAAAATCGTACAAGAGGCAAGAAATTCTCTAAGAAATGAAGATTTTCATACAGCTTATACTTACTATAGAAGAGCGAGTGAGATTTCTAAAAGATTAGTTCAATTTGATAAAGAAGAGGAATATAGATTAAAATCCAAGGCATTGGAAGATTTTTATAAAATAGATGAAAAATATAGAAAAATTAAATAAATTTTTTTTGCTTTATTTTTCATAAATATAATCCAATCTATTGTTTAATTTTTACTGAAATGGCAGATTTTAATCAAAAACTAATTTGCTTAATTACAGATTTTGGTTTAAAAGGTCAACATTATATAGCCAGTATGAAAGGAGTTATATTAAAAATCAATTCTAATATAAGAATAATAGATATTACACATCATATTACTCCATATTCAATAATCGAGGCGTCATATGTGTTAAGAACTACATATAAATATTTCCCTGAAGGAACTGTCTTTATAATCGTAGTTGATCCAGGAGTAGGAAGTCCACGAGAAATTTTAATGTTGATGACTGCATCAAATCACTATTTTATTGGGCCAAATAATGGAGTTTTTTCTTATATTTCTCATAGTGATATTCTTAATTGTATAGAGATTCAAAATAATGAATTCTTTAATATACCTACTTCGAAAACTTTTCATGGAAGAGATATTATGGCTCCTGTAGGGGCACATTTAATTTCCGGTGTTCCGATAAACAAATTTGGCCCTAATTTTGACCTTAATAATTTAAAAGAATCACCACTTGTATATAATATAGATATTGAAAAAAAGAAATTGCGTTGTTCAATTCAATATATAGATTCTTTTGGAAATGGGATAACTAATATTGCAATTGTTAAAAATAAAATTCGAAATACTGAATTAAATATCAACGAAAATACAAAGATTAGTGTAGATATTAGAGGAAAAGTTTATGAAGGATTCTTTACTTCTCATTTCTCAAGTGTCCCTATTGAAACAATTTTATTTCTTGTTGGTTCAACTGGCTTTCTTGAAATTTCAATTAATCAAGGAAATGCTTCCCAGAAATTGGGTTTTAATATAGGAGAGATTATAACCTTAAAATTGTAAAGGGTATAATTAGATATGGAAAAAGAAATTTTGGCCTGTATTGATGATGAAAATAAAAAGTATTTACAATCAGGCCAATTTTCTAAATATATTTTCCCTTTAGAACGAACGGAGGCACATGATAAAAATGTAAGCCATTTGATTACCAGATTTTTCATAATATCTGAAACCCCTGAAGGAAAAATATTATATTTGGTACAAAAAAGAGGAAAAACTAAAAAAACATTTCCTGAGTATTTTACTGACTCTTCATCAGGGCATATAACATGGACAAGGAATTTAGATCTTAATAAAATCAAGAAAAATGCAATTAGAGAACTTGAAGAAGAATTTGGAATCCCTCCAAAAGCTATTCAAAATGTTTTGTTTTATAATTTAAATACTGAGGGAAATGAGATAGCATATATTTTTTTCGGAATTATTGATTATAATATACCATTAAAACCTAACCCAAAAGAACTCGATGTTAGAGCCAGTAAATTTTATAAAAGAACTGAACTTGAAAAGCTTCTAGAATATGAGAAAAATATCGATTATTCAAAAAAAATTTGGAAAAAAATCTTAAATATAAACATTTTATCTCTTTTTGATAAACAAATTGAATCCTTAAATAAGAAAGGAAACGCTATAGCTTTATTTATCGGTAGATTTCAACCTTTACATCATGGGCATATTTATGTTCTCAAAAACATTTTGAAATCATATAAAAAAGTTAAAATAGGAATAGGAAGCTCCCAATTATCCCATACTTTAAATGATCCATTTACTAATGAGGAGAGAAAAAAATTTCTTAAAGCATCCTTAGAAAAAAGGGGTTTCTCATCCAAGAGATATGAAATATATGATATTCCAGATATTTTTGATGCTAAAAACTGGGTAGACCATGTGATCTCAACAGTAGGGGAGTTTGATTCAATTTTTTCAAATAGCGATTGGGTAAGAGAATTATTTTTTAGTAAAGGAATTAAAGTCGAGAGTAAATTAACTATTTTTAATAAGAAGTTTAACGGAACTAATATTAGAAATCTAATTATAAAGAGTAATAAAAACTGGAAAACTTTAGTTCCAAAAGAAGTAGTTGAATTAATAGAAGAATTTGATGGGATTAATCGAATAAAGTCTATATATAAAAAGATCGATAATCTATGACTTCTAGGGAATTTTTAGAAATTGATGGTTCTTTTGGAGAAGGGGGAGGCTCAATACTTCGGATAGCAGCAGGATTTTCAATATTATTTATGCAACCAATTCGAATAAAAAACATAAGAGCAAATAGACCTAAACCGGGATTAAGGCTGCAACATTTAGTCGGGTTAAAAACATTATCAGAATTAACAAATAGTACATTATCAAACTGTAGAGTTGGAACTAAAGAAATTACTCTAAATCCTGAACGTTCTATAAAAAATAATATTCAGGTCGAAGTTGGAACAGCCGGAAGTATAGGATTATTACTTCAACCTATTCAAATAGCCTGTTTGGGATTTAAAAAACCAGATAAAATAGAAGTTTTAATAAACGGTGGGGGAACATTCGGTAAATGGGCTCCAAGTCTTAATTACCTTCAAGAAGTTACTTATAAGATTTTTAGAAATTATGGATTGAAAATTGATATTGAAATTGAGAAACATGGCTTTTATCCTAAAGGAGGTGCTCTTGTAAAATGTACTATATTCCCACCTAAAAACAATATTAAACCTATCTCTTTAACCGAATTAGGAAAAATAGATTTAATTCAGGGAGAAATAATAACTACCAATCAATTAAGAAGAAATAATATCGGTGAAAGAATAAAAAAATCTGTAATACAACAGCTAAAGAAAAATTTAGAATTGAATATTAAAATTGATTTCAAATATGTAAATTCTTTAAGTCCGGGAGTAGGCCTTTCTCTATGGGCTTGTTCAGATACGGGAGCTATTATTTCTTCTGGAACCTTATTAGGCGAAAGAAATATAACTTCTGAAAATTTAGGAAAGTTGGCTGTTAACGAACTCCTTAAATACATCAAAAAAGATATTCCCGTAGATAATTATTTGAGCGACCAATTAATACCTTTTATGGGTTTCATTAAAGAGACATCAAGAATAAAGGTACTTGAGCTTACAAGTCACACTAAAACTAATCTAGAATTAATTAGATTATTTTTAAATAGAAATTATAATATCAAGAAAGAAAATACACATTTTATAATAGAATTTCAATAATAAACAAAAAAGACTGTTTAAAGGAAGTTCTAATTGTAGTATAATTTCAGATTTTGAAGAAATGTTTATAAGATTATTTTATTATATGATTATTATTAAAATTATTAAAATATATTAGAAAGAATGTCTCAGACGGTTGCAGCATTCCAACGTTGTCCAAGATGCGGAAATGAGAATAGTGCTGAGAGTTTTGCTTGTAATTTCTGTGGTTTTAGATTAAAAATCGAAAGGATTGAAAAAATTAGATTTTTTAGAAGATATGAAGCGGAATGGGCTGCTCCATATCCATGGTATATGAAAATTTTTTATCTTTTTGTGAATGCTCCAAAAGCTTTTCATGATATTAATCATAAAAGAAGTAAAGCACCTGGTTGGATAATTTTATTATTATGTTCGTTATTATACAGTTTAATGGGCTTAGCATTCTTTTCACATTTTAATTTTATTACAGCACCTCTTTTTTCCTTAACACACTTCTTGTATAGTTTGAGTATTTTTGGGACTTTTTTTGTATTTGGTTTCTGCTTTCAATTAATTTTTTTTGCAATTCTTATTTGGTTATTTAGTAAAGGAGCTAATTATGCAGTAGGTTTCACAGACAAATTGCAAACTCGCTTTGGATCATTAAAAGAACAAAAGGAAAAATATAAAGAGACAGACGTAAGTCCATTCAGCATCTATAAAGGTGGCACTATGCTACAATTAGAAGGAGCAAATAAATTTAAAATGATGTTATGTGCGTTTACACCATTTTTGATAACCAATACCATTAAAATTTTAATTGTTCTTTTCGGATTTCCAACAGTAGATGTACCTACTCTCTTATCTTTTAATGAATTAATGTTTGATCAAATGTTTAATGCAAGAACTTGGACAGTATTAGATATACTCGATGCATTAACTATTGCAACTTGGGTGCCTATTTTAATGACCCTAGCAATAAGGGAATTAAGCAATTCTTCTACAACTCGAGTATTAATTCCTACAATAATCATTGGTGTAATAATCGCAATATTATTTTATTTTCTACGCCCAACAATATTTGGTTAACTTTATTAGCTTTTAATCCAAACGTTATATAAAAATTTTGATTATTAATTTCCAAGTTTAAGATGGTTGAAGATAATAATTTTCATTCTGAAATGAAATCAAAGATCGAATCTGAACTATTTTCATTAGTTAAATCTATTACAAATCTGAATTATAAATATCAAAAAGGTATTGTTAATGACAAATTCTTCAGAAAAGCCTTAAAAAGCGCTATGAATAATTTACTGCGATTAAACATAATTTTAAAAGAAAATAACCTCCACTTATCAGATCTGTTAAAAAGTATGGACATTTCTCAAGAATATAATAATGCACTTGGTATTATAAATCGCATTTCTTCCCTAAATTTACCAGATGATAATTTATCCCCGAAAACTTTTCTAGAATTACCAGGTATTACGTCAGAAATAACTTCTTCTTTTATTACCCTCATGGATGCTTTAACATTAGAAGGTTTAACAAAACAGGATTTCATCTTTAGTCTTTTTGATGAACTGAGTCAAAATCTTAATAATTTTCCAGGATTAGATGATATTTTATTTAGAATTGAGTCACTTCAAAAATATGCTTTGAATAATATTGATAAACTTAAATATGAAGTGAAATTAAAAGAAAAACTCATAGATGATTTATATCATATATTTAAAGAATTTCAAAATAAATTAAATCTAAGATCTTAACAAAAATAATAAAATTAATATTTCTTCTGCTATTTGAAATTATATAAATATTATTCTATTTAATGGCTCTGAATTAAGAAAAAAAGGTAATTACTATTCCACGTCCGGGCTTACGATCTAAGGCTCAAGCTAGGAAGAAATTAAGCACACCAGGTAATCAAAATGTTATTCACTATTGGAGAAGAAAACCTAAAAGAGCAAATTGTGCCATATGTAAGAAACCACTTCAATCAATTCCACGATTACGACCATCCAAAATGACTAAAACACCTAAAACCTCAAGAAGGGCAAATAGAATGGAAAGTGGAAGATATTGCGCAAAATGTGTTCAAATTTTAATAAAAGATGCGGTTTGGAGTCAATAAACATATTCTGATTTTCTATTAAATAATTTAATAATGATCATAACCATTTCAGGACTTCACGGAACTGGTAAATCTACAATAGCCAAATTAATTGCTAAAAATCTGAGAATCCACTATTACAGTACTGGACAAGCATTTAGAGATCTAGCTCAAGAAATGAATATGTCTCTGGAAGAATTTACAGATTATGTTGAAAAAAATCCTGAAATTGATGAAAAATTAGATGAAAAAATAATTCAAATAGCCCAAAAAGGAAATATAATTATTGACAGTCAATTAAGTGGATTTATTTTGAAATCTGTGGCAGATTTTAAAATATTACTATTATGTCCTTTAGAAACCAGAGTTAAACGAATGGCTGAAAGAGATAACTCCCCTTATGAAGAAAAGTTAAAAGAAACTAAAATCAGAGAAGAATCAGAATTAAAACGATTTAAAAATCTTTATGACATCGATTTGAGCGATCAAGAGGAAATAAAAAAAACTTATAATATAATAATAAATACAGAAAACCTTACAATTGAAGAAATTTTGGAAAAAATACTTAACTCCCTAAAAAAAAAATGTAATTAACTTTTTAAATAAAAAATCGTAAAAAATTTATTTCTATAATTATTTTATAAATCACTATAAATCGTTTTAATTTACTGGTTATTTAAAGAAACCAGTAATAAAGAAACTTTTAATAATAATTTGGTGACAAATTATATGAGCGTATATGATATTGGACGATTATGCGTAAAAACTGTGGGAAGAGAGGCAGGTCATTACTGTATCATTGTCGATATTATTGATAAAAATTATTTGCTAATTGATGGATTAAAAGTTCGTAGAAGAAGAGTAAACTACAAGCATATTGAACCAATAGCAGAAACATTAGAAATTAAAAAAGGAGCGTCTCACGAAGAATTAGAAGCTGCGATAAAAAAAGCAAAATTAGAAAAGAAAATGAATGAAATGGTTTCAATCCCAATAAAATAGTGTAAAAAAGTAACCTATTATAATAAATTAACTATATAATTTTTTTTTTTCCTACGCAGCTGTTGCCTAGCCTGGTACGGCGCTGGCTTGGAGCGGAAATTGTCCCAGAAAGCCAGTGTGCAATGCACTCATGGGTTCGAATCCCATCAGCTGCGCTTTTCACACTTCTGGAAACTCTAGGGCTTTCGCTTTTTGCCCAGCAAACATACCTCCCATACCACCTGAAGCTTGACTCTGAAGTTTTAATAACCTTTGAACGAGAGTGTTAATTCCTAATGAACATAGAAAGTACCAGGCGGTAAAATTAATCCAAACGTGACTACTTCCTGCTATAAGATTACTAATTAGGGGGATATCATTTGCATCCATAGGACTAGCAGCAATTGGTCTAAACCCACCCAAAAACGTATTCAAAACAGCGAAGATAATAATCATTGGAATAAATGTTATACAAGTGGGCTTCATTCTCTGAAATGCCATTTTTTGCTGCGTTTGTTTTAACATCGCATCCTTACGTTCCCATCTTTTACGAGCTTTTCTATAACGTTCAGGGTCAATTTCAGCTAAATCAATTATTTTTTGTTTTTCTTCTTCATGAGCTTTAATTTGGGTTTGTTTGCGATTTATCTCTTCAGTGTCTACTAACCATTTTGTCAGAAGAGCACTAATTAATGCTGTTGTTAAAGCTAATAGTATTACGAAGATCATTGATCCAGGAGGAGTACTAATTAAATCCAAAAATACATTTTGAAATATTAAAGATAACATACTTATACATTATTTATATTGAAATTATTATAAAGTTTTCAGATTCTTTTCTTTTGATAATAAATAATTAAATAATTAATTTTACAGATTATCTAAACTAAAGGAACTTAAACCAAATTCCTATATTAATCTAATCCAAGCATTGCACGCATACCAGGATATTGTGCAGCAGCGAGCTCCTTCGATATTGTCTCTGCGTATTGATGAATTATCCCAATAGCAATAAGGAGCCCTGTTCCTGAAGTTAATGCTCTTAAACTATCGGCGAAGAAACTCAATGATGCTATAATAATACCATTTAAGATTACTAATGTTGGAATATATCTCTTCAAAATTCTTTCTATTATTTTTGAAGAACTTCGAAATCCAGGAACTTGCATTTGTGAATCAATAATTTGACCAGCAATATCACGGGGAGCTAGGCCTGAAACTTCGACCCATAAACGGCCGAGCAATATGCAAAGAAAAATAAATATCAGTAAATATATAATTGCCCTTAATGGACTTGCCGCTAGCTCGTCAATTCCCAGCGGTGGGGTGAGTAAAAAAATTAATCCCCCCTTCGGCACAAGATGACCTCCCAAAGATGGATCTACTACCTCTGGTTCGAATACTCCTATTAAATCAATCCAGAAATCAGGGACAAATCCTCCATTGGCAGCACGTAAGGCAGAATCAGGACCTGCTAATAATTGACCAAAGAATAAAAAATTTGCGTAAAGTGCATTAACTAAAATGACAGGAATATTGGAAACATAAAGGAGTTTCATAGGGTATTTACCTTTAAAACCTCGATAGCCTCGATATGCAAGTGGGATCTCAACTCGAGTAGATTCAAACCAAATAACTAAGGTGAATATTATGATTGTTGTAACAATACCTAGTAATGATGGAAAATCTCCTCGTAGAAGAACAGTACCCAGGTTTGTATTAGGGTCATTATCGAATAATACTGAGAAGAAAGCAATAACAATTCCCCTTGGAACACCATCTGGGGCAGGTATAAAACTAAAAGCATTCCAAAAAATCTGACCCGAAACACCTGCTGCTATGAATAAGGAAACCCCACTACCAAGACCCCATCCTTTTTGGAGTAACTCATCTAATAAAATTATGATTATTCCAGCAAATAATAATTGAAAGAAAATAAAAAAGCTTCCATCTAAACCAATTTCATATAATGGACCAAATGCACCTCCAAAAATATAGGCTATAGCATTAAAGATAGTTAAAAATACAGAAAGCACTTTCTGAGCCCCACTAAACATAGCTCTATCATAGGGATCAGCCATATTAACCTTGATTATCCTTGAACCTAAAAGTAACTGCATTATAAGACCGGCTGTAACTATCGGCCCTATCCCTAACTCTGTTAATGTACCTCTTTGACTAGCAAGAATAACTCTTAACCAATAAAAATAATCGGTAGATTGTTCAAGGCTAACACCATATAGTGGGATATTACTTAATATTAAATAGATAATAAGTACAAGAGCTGTCCAAATAAATTTCTCCTTAAAGGAAACTTCGCGCTGTGGTTGTTTGAGTTCAGGCATTGCGCGTACAAATGGGGAGAAAAATTTAAGGAATTTTCCAGCCATGTTTTTTCAGTACTGCGGTTTAATTAAACTTTTTCAAATCTAACGGGAAATTCTTAATAAATTGCTAAACTTGAAATGTAATTTAGAAAAAATTGAATTTTAAAAAAAGTTTATGATTCAAAATTTAGTATTTTTTGAAAATTTTTAACATATGATATCAAATTTTTAAATCCAAAATTAAGTACGTTAAAATAGCGGCGGTTTTTTATTATTTGCCATTTGTGATACTATCTTCTGAATCATTAGCTTAATTCTATTAGTTCTGCATTTTGGTTAAAATAGTGAGCCAATGCCTGTAGGTTCTTCTTCTTCTGGTTCTTCTTTTTTCTTCTTCTCTTTCTTTTTCTTTTCAACAGGTTCTTCAGATGGAGCGGCCATCACTGGCATAGCAATAGATGATTTTATTATTTCATCAATATTTGCTTCCTTTAATCCAGCAATGAGCTTGACAATTTCATCTTTATCAACTTTCGCCCCTGCTGCTGTTAATACTTTCTCCAAATTTGCTTCAGTAATTTTTTTTTCTGCTTTGTGTAATAATAATGCAGCGTAAATACTTTCCATAATATCTAACCTCTTTTTTTTTTCTCATTATATTTATTAATTTTGACATAAATTTAAAAAAATCTTTTGTTTTTACCCAAATAATCCTCCAATACCAACTGATTCTTCTTCTTCCTCTTCCACTTCTTTCTCTTCAACTTTAGGCTCTTCTTCAGTAGGCGTTTGGATTGCTTCTCCAAAAATAACCTTATTTAATATAATGGCTTCAGATACTGCTTTTCGAATGTACTCCTCAGTCATTTTCTCTAAAAAGAATGGCATTTCAAAGAGAATTCCTAACGCTTCTCTATAAGCTCTAGCAAAATTTTGTTTAAATTGCTCTGTATCCAAATATAAGATTTCTTCAGGGATAATTTCACCATCACTCCAAGCAAAATGGATCTTTATAAGTGATTCTATTGGTGTAATTCCTAACTTTTTCAAAACGGCAGCTTGTTTAACAGTGACTAAATCACCAGCTTTATGAGTTCTTGTATCTTCCCTTATGTGGATTGTATCATTCATTATTCTTGTTGGTAATCGTAAAGTCATGTTTAATTCACTTATTACTTGTCCTGTGGGAAGTCCAGTATCTCCCGCTGAGACCCATATATCTACTGGAGTGATTTCATTCGGTTTTGCAGGGACCATCCACTCGTTTTCAAGAAAAATTTTTTTTAATTCAAACAAATCAAGATTAGTAAACACTAAACTAGATTGACCGGGAATATGCTTGGCAAACTCGTCTAGATTTTTCTTTTTAGATTCTTTTTTATACTGCTCTATTGCGAGTAATTGTAATGATTTTTTAGACATTCTAAATACAGCTTTTCCTCTTAAAATTTTCCTCATAGTTTGAAACTGCATATCATTTATATGAGCAACTTCAATTACTGCAATATTTTTATATTTTTTAAATAAATCAACTAAATGATTTATTTCTTCTGTTTTCCAATGTGGGATATGTTTGCTTTTTATCATGATTTCACACACCAATGTTTTTTAGGAATTCTTCTGTTACTTTTACAGGTTTTCCCATTGTAGATTTGAGATACATAGATTTAAAGTTGTTAAATTTATGCGGCATTTGATCAGCAATAAAATTTACAACTAATTTCATGTTATCATATAATTTTTCCCTTTCCATGGATTTTTTACCGATTTTAGCGAAAATGATAGGTTGCTTTTTCATTTGAATTCGAATAACTTTCTTATACCTCTCATAAGCTACTTTTAAATCTTCTGTATTAGAAATGATTCCATATCCAGTAGGGAATGGTTTTGGCATTTTACCGACAGGACCAAGAAATCTTGCTAAATATCGAGCAACATCTCTCATCAATTTATCTTCTACAACAAAATAGTCATATTTTTTGGCAAATTTTTTCTTATATTTTTTCTCTTCATTATTTAATTTAATTAAACCATCCAAATCCAGGGTGTCAACACCTAGCCTTTTTGCTTCAAGTAATATCTCATCTGAGGCGATCACACATATATTTGGTTTATCATCTGTTATTATTTCGTTGGATAAGATAATTTCTTTATCTATTCTGTTTTTCGGATCATTTAAATTAACATCTTTTATATTTATTATAAGATCAATAGATTCATCAAATTTTCTAACTTTATCTTTAAATCCTTCTTTTCTAATTACAGAAAAATTAATGGCAGCATTTAATGATCTTCTTAGTAGTTTATCATCTACTTTCAAATTTAGGGTTCACCTCTAATCTTATCGTCATATTCTCCATCTTCTATTTTTTTTTGGATTACTCTCGGATCTTCGCCTTCAACAGTTAAACCTACCGATACTGCTGTTCCTAACACTGTTTTTATTGCGTTCTTATAGCTTTTATCCAAAAATTTATTTTTTTTAGCATCTACGACATTTTGAATTTGTGTAAGTGTCAAATTTCCAATTTTATCTTCAGAAGGGGCAGAACTCCCTTTTTCAGCTCCAACTTCTTTTAGTAATAATGATGCTGTTGACGGTGTTTCGATAAAAATTTCAAACTGTTTCGTTTCTGGATTACATTCAATTCTAACAGGTACTGTTAGCCCTTTAAACACAATTGTCTTCTTGTTGATCTCATCGACCACATCCTTGATATTAATTCCCGTTGGGCCAACGGCAGGACCAATTGGAGGTCCTCCACTGGCGCTTCCTCCAGTTACTAATGCTTTAACAACGACTTTACCTTTTTCACTCATTTTTTTCCAATCTTCTAACTGTAATTTAGTTCGATTCTTATTTTAAAAGACTAATGAACATAAAAATAAACTCTATTTACTCATTC
The DNA here is from genome assembly GCA_048887205.1 of Candidatus Hodarchaeota archaeon. Classification (GTDB taxonomy): domain Archaea; phylum Asgardarchaeota; class Lokiarchaeia; order Sigyniarchaeales; family SOKP01; genus Loki-b32. The sequence goes on along the minus strand of JBHLKB010000005.1, from coordinate 11,565 downwards.
GAACATTTCAATATCTATTTTATATTGAAACCGTTTTATTATTACGTCCTAAGCCCTTTAAAAATTCTTTGAACTTAGTAATTTAGTGAATTAAGGGAAATTAAAAAGTTTTATTAAAAAGAGAATGAATTAAAATCTACAACAAAGCCTTCGTCCATGATCCAAATTACATTTAAAGTATTCTTCAGATAAAATATTTAAAATTCTATCATAGTCTAAGCCTACTTTAGCAATAATATCCTCTATTTCAATTCCGGGAGTTGAAATTAAATTAAAAATTTCTTTTTTGACTTCTTCACTAACTTCAGAATTCATTATTTTAAAATATTAGTATTCGTTAATAAATTTTAACTCACAAATTTAATCATTTCATCTCCAATTGATTCAGAAGCTATTAATATTTTTCTTAAGATTTTTTATCCCTTATTTCTATTCTTCCAAGATTACCTTATGTGTTATAGTTCCAATTTTATCTATTGAAGCATCAATAATATCTCCTGGCTGGATTGATCCTACTCCACTAGGTGTACCCGTTGCCACAATATCCCCTGAGACTAATGTGATAAACCTTGAAAGATAAGCTAAAATCTCTGGGATTTTAAAAAGCATGTGTTTAGTATTGGATTGTTGACGTAGTTCTCCATTAATTTTTAATTGAATATTTAAATTATGAGGATCTTCAATTTCACTATAGGGGGCGATTCTTGGACCAATAGGACCAAAAGTATCAAAATTTTTGCTTCTATACCATGGTAAATTTATATTTCTATCACTGATTTGCATTTTTCTAGCAGTAATATCAAGAAATACACTGTATCCTTCGATATATTTATAACCGTACTCAGCTTGAATGTTTTTACAAGTCTGAGAAATGATAAGCGCTAATTCTACTTCATGATCTACTTGATTATAATCCTGATTATTATAGATTATTTTTGGATAAATAATTGGATTCCCATTAGTTACTAATGTATTAACAGTTTTTGCAAAAAATACTGGACTTTTAGGTATTTGCGTTTTCATTTCCCTTGCGTGATCCGCATAATTTCGTCCTAAACAAATAATTTTCGTTGGATCTATAATTTTATTTCCAATTTTAATATGCATTCTCTAATTACCTTCTAAAATAACTTTATTTGTAAGAGTTCCAATTTTTTCTATTGATGCTTCGATAATATCACCTGGTTGCATAGATCCAATTCCACTTGGTGTTCCTGTAGCTATAATATCTCCAGGTTCAAGAGTGAGAAAGGTTGAGATATATTCTAAAAGTTCTGGAACTTTAAATAATAAATATTTAGTGTTGGATGATTGCTTTTTCTCACCATTTAGCTTTAATTCGATATTCAAATTGTGTGGATCTTTTATTTCATCAGTATTAACAATCCTCGGACCAATGGGTCCAAAAGTATCAAAAGACTTTGAGCGAAACCATGGTAATTTCGAAAAAATATCTTTAGCTTGCATTTTTCGTGCAGTAACATCGTTAAATACAGTATATCCAAGTATATGACTGTAAACATCTTTTTTTGGAACATTTTTACATTTATCCTTTATAATGAATGCCAATTCTACTTCATAATCTACTCTATTATATTTTCTGTTTTCATACAAAAATTTAGGATAAATAATTGGTTCATTATTTGAAATCAGACAATTCAATGTTTTTGGAAATATAACAGGTTCTTTTGGAACGTCTAATTTTGTTTCTTTGATATGATCCATATAATTTGTACCAATACAGATTACTTTTGTAGGCTTTATAACAAGATCTCCAAGCTTCATAGTGTTCTCTTTCAAAGAATTTTAACAAAAAACTTTAAATTAATTTAAAATATGATTAAACTTTAAAGAAATTTGGTTTTCAAATTATAATAATTTAGGTAGAAAAAATAGATCCTCTAATCCTTGATAAAACTATGAATGAGAAAGATTCAAATAATAAAACAGGAGCAAAAGAAGAAAAAAGAGTTTTTCAAAATACACTTACTAGAAAAATCGCTACAGCTGCAATTTTTGTTGGAGTTGGCATAATTTTGGGTCATATCAATCCTTTTGCTTTTATACCTATAATTGGAGCCAAAATCTTCCCTTTTGCTCATTTTATTAATGCTATAACTGGTGTGCTAATAGGGCTGGCATTTTCAACCACTACTGCCTTAGGAATAGCAATTGTACGATTTTCTCTAGCACTAGGTACAATACACGCATTTCATGGGCATATTTCAGGAGCCATTATAGTCTCCATCACTGCATATTTCCTGTGGAAAAATAAACCAAAATACATTGATTTAGCAGCTTTAACAGAGCCTTTTGGAACAATATTTATAGCTGGAACTATTGCAGAAATGATAACTCCTGTTCAAGGAATTGTATCTATTGAAGGCCTATTGTTTTTTTGGGGTTTATTTGGGGTAAGTAGCGTAACCGGATGTGTTTTGGGATATTTAACATTGAAAATCTTGAGGAGAACTGGAATTACTAGAGAAGATTTTATTCAATAATTAAAATTAATTAGCATTTTTGAAAAATGATATTCAATGATAAAATTAGATTTACTGATTTAATAAGGCATCATACTTTTCTTTATGGAGAAACTAACACGAAAAAAACCTACTATACAGCAAAATTTGTTCAGTTTCTTACAGAATCAAGACATTTTAATCCAAAAGAAATTAGCATTTTGGATTTTGCTCCAAAACTAAGTGTAATAAAAAATGTTAAAATTGGAGGTAAAATTAAAGACTTTTACGAAAATAGTATTATTTGTAATAATCTATATTTTGAAGGAGAAATTACCCCTCCTCGCCTTAATGCAAGAAATCGAAAAGAACTTTATGAAAATGCATGTAAAAATTATAGAAAAACCTATAAACTATTAAAATTCTTCAATAGTAGTCCGACAAAAGTATTAATCATCAACGATATTTCAATTTATCTTCATATAGGGAATAAAAACTTACTATTGAAGGCAATAGAAAACTCAAATACTTTTTTTGGAAATTCTTATTATGGATCTTCTATAAAAAGTGATTGTAATACTCTATTTAGCCTAAGAGAAAAGCGGTTAGTTGATTATTTGATTAAAAAAATAGAATTTTCTTTTTTTACTGGATAAAACTTAGTAAATCCATTTTGGCAAAACAATTTTAATGAATGCTCAATTTAATTATCTACATATTGAAAGCAAAATATTGTGATAAATAATGAAGAAACTAATATTATTTGGACCACCTGGAGCCGGTAAAGGGACTTTTTCTAGCCAGATAAAAAAAATTTTACCAGAAATCACTCATATAAGTACTGGAGATATTTTTCGAGAAAATCTTAAAAATGAAACTCCTTTAGGAGTAAAAGCAAGAAGCTATATGGATAAGGGACAACTAGTACCTGATGATATTACAATTGCAATGGTTAGAAATAGATTAAATAGAGAAGATGTTAAGAAAAATGGTTTTATCCTTGATGGATTCCCTAGGACCTTACCTCAAGCAGAAGCATTATCAAGCATAACTGAAATAGATCTACTTTTATTACTAAAAGTTTCCAGAGATATTATATTTAAAAGAATATTGGGCAGATATAGCTGTAAAAACTGTGGAGAGATCTACAACAAATACACTCTTCCTCCAAAAGTGGAAGGAAAATGTGATAAATGTGGCGCTGAAATTAAATTTCAGCAAAGGAGCGATGATAATGAAGAAACATTAAAAAATAGATTAAATGAATATGAAAAAAATGCCAAACCGCTCATTAAATATTATAAGAAACGAGGAAAATTAAAAATAGTTGATGCTACAGATACTTTGAGCTTCACTGAAGATGATATAAAACAAATTATAGAAATATAAAATCTTTCTATTAGTTTATTAAAAATCATGAAATATAATCTCTGCATCCCGATTCCTATAAAACAAGCAATTATTAAAGAAGTTAAACCTATAATTGATAAAGTAATAAGTTTAAAACCTAACTTAATTGAATTGAGATTAGATTATATCTCTGATATTGAAGCTCTTTCAATCGAATTCACAAGAGATTTAAAAAATATTATTCCTCCTCATGTTGCTGTTATCCTTACCTTCAGAGATTCATCTGAAGGTGGTCAAATCGAAATTGAACAAAAAGAACGCTTCAAAGTTTTGAAAATGCTAATTGGGGCTAAACCTGATTATCTTGATATAGAAATGAGGACTGATAAAAATATTTTATGTGAACTTATTAATTTAACTTCTCAAGAGGGAGTAAAATTAATTTATTCATATCATAATTTTGAAAAAACATTATCATATGAAGAGGGAATCCATCTTGTTCAGGATTTTAATGAAAAATTAATTCGAAATTTATCTTTAGAGCCAAAAATACTTCAAGATAATATCTATAAAATTATTTTTACAGCTCAAAAATTTGAGGATAATCTAATACCATTAAAACTGTGTAAGCAATTCTCGAATTCAAATAAAAAAATTATCTCATTCTGTATGGGGACTTTAGGTGTTTTCTCTAGAATTACATGTGCCATTGTCGGATCTTTTTTTACCTATGCTTCCTTTGAGGAAGAAACAGCACCAGGACAAATAAATATCAAAAAAATGAGAGAAATCTATGATTTAATACAGAATAATCTTTAAATTCATTAACCTTTAAAATAAGAACTATAAAGATTAAAAAAATACATTTTTTTAATATATAGTATGGTAGTTTATTTTGCCTTTTTATTTCATATTTATCAACCTCCTATTCAAATCCCAGCTGTAATTAAACAAATCGTTAATGAATCCTATAAGCCAATAATGGAAGCATTAAGAGATCATCCACAGGCAAAATTAACGCTGAATATTAATGGAACCTTAACTGAACAATTAAATGACTTTGGTTATGATGATTTAATAGGAGCAATTACTACTCTAGCATCTAGAGGGCAAATTGAATTTACAGGTTCAGGTAAATTCCACCCTTTGCTTCCTTTAATTCCAGAACCTGAAATAAAGCGTCAAATAGAGTTAAATAACGAGACTAATCGGCATTTTTTTGGTAAACTTTTTAATCCTCGTGGATTTTTTCCACCAGAAATGGCGGTTTCTGAAGAGGTGTTTAAAACTGTTAGAAAAGCAGGATTCGATTGGATGATTATGAGTGGTATTGCTAATACTTTACCAGACTTTCCTACGAATAATATATCAATCCATCCAAACGGATTAAAAGTACTATTTAGAGATGATTATACATCAATCGATTGTGCCTTCGATAAGATTAACAATGTCGATGCTTTTATTAAACGCCTATATTACAAGGACACCTCTGAAGATTATTATGTAATACTTGCTATGGATGGTGAAACATTTGGGCATCATGTAAAACATGCGATTAAAGATTTTCTCATACCGTTATTTGGCGCGTTGCCACATCGAAATGATGTGAAAATATGTACGATTTCAGAAATTGTCGATAAATTTCCTAAGGGTTTCACTCAAGTCCCAAGGGATTCCAGTTGGTCGACAATGCCTTATGATCTTATCCAGGACGTACCGTTCCCTCTCTGGTTTGACCCTAATAATGAAATTCACATCGAACAACATAGATTTTTCATGTATTCCCTTACTTTAATTCATTTAGCAGCTAAATATCGAGATAGTATGAATGATGAGAAGAAAAGAATATTCGATAATGCAAGAAATTTGTTAGACCGAGGAATTCATAGTTGCCAGCAATGGTGGGCTTCACAACGTCCTTGGTACTCTCCTGATATGATACTACGGGGATTAAATGAAGTTTTGATGGCAAGTGTAAACGCAAAGCGTAGTATTCCTGAGAATAATCCCGATATTAAAGAAGCTATGGAACTTATCATGGTAGATATGCTAAACGCACAGAATAAAATTGTTTTATCATTAATGTGATAACTAGAATTTAAAAAAATAAGAAAAAAATGATTAAAAATTAGTTCTTTTTGAAAAAATTATCACACTCTCCACATTTCATATTTGTTGCATAAACCGGAGTACCCTGCTTCAGCGATAAGCTGATATTGCTTTACCTATACTGTAGTAAAGCACTTTATTCCTATTTAGTTCTTGATGAAGTTTACGTGGATTCTCATTACCACATTGGGGGCACTTTACTCTTTTATACATTTAATTTTTACCCTGTTATAATATATTTTAAATATTTAGTAGACTCGATAAATTCAAATTTAGGCTTTTAATTGGGTTTTTATAACAATCTCTCTAACAATTTTTTGAACTTTTTTTTCCGTGGTATCAATAATAAAATCCGCTGCCGCATCATAATAAGGCTTTCGAGACTTCAAAACTTCTAATATTTCTCTTTTAGTGTCTTCTTTATTGATAACAGGCCTGGTTGCTTTTCCGTTTTTTAATGCTCTATTATAGATTTCCTCTGGAGTTGTTGTTAATAAAACCATGTGACAATTTTTTTTTAAATTTTCAATATTAATTCTATTCAAAACTATTCCACCTCCACATGAAATAACTACTTTATTTAGTTTAGAAACCTTTTCGCACACAGAAATTTCATATTCCCTAAATTTACTTTCTCCCTCTTCAGCAAAAATTCTTGGAATTGGCTTACCAACTTCTTGAACTATAAGTTCATCTGTTTCTATAAATTTATAATCATTACCAAGATACTCTACTAATGATTTTCCTATTGTAGTTTTTCCAGTGGCCATAAAACCAATAAGCGCAATGGAATCTTTTTTCATTTGAAATTACCTTCATAATCTAATTTATTGTTTTATTTATGTTCTTTACGGAGATTTTTCTAATGAAAATCCATGTTTTTCTAAAACCCCTTTTTTTAGTTCAAGATAATTGCCTGATATATATGCGGGAAAATTAAATTTATCTGGATCTAAAGATTCTTCTTTGGTATACATAGGATCGGAATGCGTTGCTACCACTTTACCAAAATAACACACATGTGATCCTAATTCTATTCTATTTATTACTTTGCATTCCATGTTCCATGCGAACTCTTTTATCATAGGGACTTTTACTATTGTAGCTTCTTCTCTTGTTAAGTTTAACTCCTTCCATTTATTAAAATCCCTTCCAGAACGCGTACCACAATAATCTGTTTCTCTTAATTGTTTTGTTGTTGGATAATTGATTACAAATTCGCCATGTTTTTCGATCAAACGATATGAATGTCGTTTAGGCTGGATAGAAACAACAACAATAGGAGGATCACCGCAAACTTTTCCTACATATGCTAATGTTATTAAATTCGCTTCTTCTCCTGTTCCCACAGTAATAACTGCAGTAGGCATTGGAAATGTAGATATTTTTGGACTTAGAGTAATTTTTTTCATTTTCCTATTATAAATCTGATTTTTACTATTTTAGTAATATAATTTTAAATTGCTATTAATCTTAAACATATTACATAGCATTTAATTACATAATCTCATTTTTTCATTTAAAAAAATAAAATTATGAAGATTTTATTTATAATCAATTTATCTTATATAATATAAGGTGAAAAAGGATGATAATAAAACATCGAGGATTTGAACCTAAATTCGATTCCTCTGTATTTATTGCACCAACAGCAACTATTATAGGGAAAGTTTCAATTGGTAAAGATTCCCGGATTATGTATGGTTCCACTCTTGATTCAGAGGGCTCTAAAATCGAAATTGGGGAGTGCACAGTAGTATGCGAAAATGCTGTTCTTAGAGCTACCGCATCAGGAAATCGGGAGTATCCAGTAATAATTGGAGATTATGTCTTTATCTCACCTCAATCAACTCTTATTGGGTGTGAAATTGAATCTAATTCATACATAGCAACAGGTGCCACTATTTTACAAGGAGCTGTTGTTCAATCTGGTTCTGCAGTGGCTGTTGGAGCTTTAGTTCATGCAAACACAGTTATCCCCGCTAATTCTTTTATCCCTCCAAATAATATCGCTATTGGAGACCCTATGAAAATTTATCGCCCAAAAGATCAAGAGGCATTAGCTAAAGCGATTAAATCAATTGAATTTGCAAAGGTTGCATTTAACGTGGATGCAAATTGGGAAAATCGCTTTGAGAGATATAGACAAGCTACAATGGTAAGATCAAAAGAATTTGAGAGTCATTTTAATGATGAGATAATAGGTTGACAAAATTAGAGACTTTGTTTATTATGTTAGAAAAAAGTTTCGTTACTACTCGCACAAAAGTTCTTTGCGTTATAGGGTATCCAATTGAACATTCTATGAGTCCAATAATGCATAATGCTGCAATAAATGAGCTAAAGCTTGATTTTATTTATATAGCATTCAATATCCTTCCAAAAAATTTGAGTCTTGCTGTGAAAGGATTTAGAACATTCAATATCATGGGAATTAATGTGACCATTCCCTTTAAACAAAAAATTACGAAATTTTTAGATGAAATTGAACCTACAGCACAAAAAATTGGGGCGGTGAATGCAATTAAAAATGAGGAGGGTTATTTGATAGGTAGAAATACCGATGCTGAAGGTGCTATGAAGGCGTTTGTAGATGCAGGGTATTCCATTGCAGGAAAGAATATTTTGTTATTGGGGGCTGGAGGTGCAGCAAGAGCAATAGCTTATATTACAGCCAAAGAGGCCGATAAGATTGTTATAGCGAATAGAACTGAAAAAAGAGCAATGAAACTAGCAAATGAATTAAAAAAGTATTCTAACACTAATATTGAAGGGAAAAATAACAGCGCTAGTGTTTTAAAAGTGGAATCTAAAAAAACAGATATTTTGATTAACACAACCCCTGTAGGGATGTATCCTAATGTTCAACTATCGCCTATAAATGCTGAATTTTTGCATGAAGATTTAATTGTATATGATATTGTGTATAATCCTCTTGAAACTAAACTAATAAAAGATGCTATTAAGAAGGGATGTAAAACGATTAGTGGATTAGATATGTTAGTTAATCAAGGTGCTTTAGCGTTTGAGTGGTGGACTAATAAAAAACCAAATGTTAATATAATGAAAAATAAAATTATTGAATTTCTTGGGCTGAAGTAATGTTAGGTAAAAATATAACCATTATTGGTGGTTCTGGTGGTATGGGTCAAGTTTTTGGAAGATACTTCAAGCAGCATGGTTTTAATGTTACATTAATGGCTCGAATCGAAAATAAACTGAAAACTGCAGCTGAAAGTTTAGGAGTCAAATATGAGTTGGATCTCAAAAAAAGTGTTGAAAATGCTGATATTGTTATGGTTTCAATTCCCATTCATTCTACCACAGATATGATTCAAAAAATTGCACCTTTGATGAAAAAAAATTCGTTACTTTTTGACATAACTTCTTTAAAACAAGAAACTTATAGGACATTAAGAGAGATTCAAAAAAATTATCCAATTAACTGTTTATCAATCCATCCAATGTTTGGTCCTGGAATAAAGAATATGAAAAATTATGTTATCATTGTGTTAAGAATCGGTGGAACAGAACAATATGATGAAGTTGTAAATGAGATCTTAGATTTATTTAGATCAGATGGATTCACTATAACAGAAACTACACCTGAAATTCATGATTCTAGGATTGCTTTAACCTTAGGAGTACCACATATGTTTAATATCTTATTTTTAAATTTATTAAAAAGAACGAATGAATCTCTCTCTGAATTGACACGATATACTGGTACAACTTTCTTATTACAAAAAGTTTTTGCTGAAAGTATTATTCAGAGAGAAATGGAAATGTTTGGCGAAATCCAAATAGAAAATGAAAAATTCCATAAAATTTTAGAGATGCTCGAAGATTTGGTGAAAGATTATAAAATTATAATCAAGAAGAAAGACTTAGAAGGCTTTAAAGCACTATTTTCTGAAGGATTAGAATATTCTAAAGAAGATAACCATTTTAATAACTCATATCAATATTTCTATGAGTTTATAAAGATTTTAAAAGAAAAAAAGGATAAAATAAATTAAATAACTATTGAATCGCACTTCCACATAGTGCACAAAATTTCGCATCCTCACTTCTATTTAGCTCAGTTCCACAATTATAGCAGTATTTTGGCTTTTCTTCAATTTTTTGTGATTCTAGAACAAGTTTTTGGCTCACAGATTGATTAATAGTATTTACCGATTGGTAAGTTGAATTAGGTTGATTAATATGGGTTTGAGGTTTGCAAACAGTATTACAGTGGATACATTTATTTTTCTTATCCATATAAATAGCTAAATAAATTAATAAACCAATGCCGCCTGTAAATATAGCTAAGAAAATTGCTAACGGGATATTGAAATCCTCCTCTTTTGAGTATACATTCATACTGCACTTAGGACAATAAACCATTGACATTTTTTTACCTCCATTATCATATTTTTAAATGAAATCTTTTCTTTAAGTAAAAATTATTGATGAACCTACTAAAATGATCTTTAGTCCAATTTTTAAGAAGTAAAAAGGCTTCTAGTGAGTAAAAATGAATAAAGAAAAATTAGTTTTCCGTAATTTGACTTCCACAATTCGGACAAAAATTTGCTCCAACTTCTAATTTTTCTCCGCAAAGAGCGCAAAAATTAGGCTTAGTCCCTGTGATCTTTTCAGATCCATTTATTGGAGTAGAATACGAAGCTTTTTGAATTTGGGGTTGAGAAGTATAAGAAATGTGAGTTTGTGGAGCAGTAACTATAGTACCACAATGTACACATCTATTTTCAGCCTTGCTATAGTAAATAGCAAGATAAATTAGTAAACCAATTCCTGCGGTAAAAATCAATAATACTATAGCAAGACATATATCAATATCTTCACGAGTTAATAAAACATCCTGATTACATCGTGGACAGAAACCAGTTGGGTTATTAGTTGTCATTTCATTATATTTTTAATTATTTTATTTTACTTCAGATGTTATAATATTTAATGGTATATCTAATATTAATTTTTATTCTATAAGATTAGAATCGCAACTAGGGCAAATTTCTACACCTTTCATTATTTCTTGTTTGCAATATGGGCAATAAACCTTTTCTTCTTCTTTTTCTTGTTCTATTGTTCGAAGAATTCGTGAGATTTCAGCTTTCGGTTCTGGAATTTCTTCACGTGAATTATAAAAGTTTACTTTATTTTGACAATGAGGACAAATATCTTTTTTCAAAATAACATAATGATAAATAAGAAAAGGAATTAATGCGAAACCTAAAGAAGAAACAATAGTAAGAATCCAGACATTATAATACATGTTATCTACAGATTTCCTTATTGGTTTGAAAATCTCTTTTTCACAATTATTACAGTAGGCAAAATTCTTATTTTTACCCATTTCTCTCATTTTAAATAAGATAATTTAATCATTTTAATTTTTCTGGTACGATTTTATAAAAATTTATTTATATATTGGATAATGGTTAATTTTGTTAAATTTTTAATAATAGCAGTTAATTAAAAATAAAATAAGTCACTATAGATAAGTAATTTAAAGCATTTTTGATGGATTTATTTCTTATAAAAATATATTAGTTGGAATAAATTTGACGCAAAAGCCTTTCTTTATTGTGTTAGATGGTGTAGATGGTTCTGGAAGTACCACACACAGTCACCTCCT
>JBHLKB010000004.1:0-27953 GCA_048887205.1 Candidatus Hodarchaeota archaeon | reverse complement strand
ATTAAAATATATTTATATAAAATCATTAGTAATTAGCTATAATCAATTATAAGAAGTTAGAACTGTTTAATATAAAATCAAAATAATTCAAGGGATTCTTTAAATCTTTTCAAATTTATTTATCTATTAGGAATAAATATTACTAATAAAATTGAGGTATTAAATCTATGTCAAAATTTGAAGATATTTCAAGTTGTTTGAAAGATATCGAAGATAGATACAATAATACTGAAAAAATTAGAAAAAAACTGGCAAACTATAATGAACCAATTGAAGTCACTTTTTTAGATACTGGACGTAAGATATTGATTTTAGTAAACGGAGATCAAGGAATTGAAGTAAAAGATAATACAGGAGATAATGCCGCACCAGTAAAAATTGATTTTGTAAACGAAAAAACTCTTATAGATTTGTTTAATAAGGAAATTGGTGCTGTGAAAGCATATAGCTCTGGTCAAATAAAAGTTGTTGAAGGAAAAATTCGCAATTTGCTTAAACTAAAAAGCTTATTGTTCTAAATATTATTATATTTAATTTAAGAAAAGGTAAATTAAGTGAGATTTATGAAAGCTTTTGTAACTGCAAATTTAACTCCAGAAGTGCTAGATGAATTAAGAACTCTAATGGAAGTTACCTATGAACCATGGGTTAAAACTGGAGAGATTTATTTTGATGCCAAAGAACTAGCACAAAAACTAGAGGGAGTAGATGTTTTTATAACTGAAACTGATGATGTTAAAAAAAAGGAGTTTTTTGAACTCACTAACATAAAACTACTTATTTCATGCAGAGGAGATCCATTCAATGTTAATCTTAAAGCTGCAACAGAAAAAGGCTTACTTGTCCTCAATACTCCATTAAGAAATGTTGATGCTGTTGCCGATTTAACAGTATGTTATATTCTAATGCTTGCTCGCAAAATACAAGAAGTAGATAGAATGCTTCATTCTGAAGATTTCGAAGTTGTAGATTTTGAAGATTGGGTAGCTTATTTCGAAAAATTCAGAGGTATTGAACTGGGAGGAAAAATAGTTGGTATTATAGGTTTAGGGCAAATAGGGAAAAGAGTAGTTGAACGGTTAAGACCTTTTGGTGTCAATTGCCTTATTTATGATCCATATGTTCATGATGAAATTGCTAAAGAATATGGTGATATTGTTGACATTGATTTTCTCGTGAGGAATTCTGATTTTATAACTATCCATGCAGCTTCAACAGATGAAAATGATAATCTTATTAATGAAGACCGTATTAACTCAATGAAAAAAACCGCTTTCTTAATAAATACCGCCAAAGGGAGTTTAGTTAATTATGAAGCCTTGGAAAAAGCTTTAAAAGAAAAAAAGATCGCTGGAGCAGCTCTAGACGTTTTTCCATTAGAACCAATTGATGAAGATAATGAATTTTTAGAATTATCTAACACAATCGTTTCTCCCCATATAGGTGGGGATACTTATGAGATAATTGAGCGTCAATCAAAAATGATTTTAGATGATATTAAAATATGGTTAGACAATAAGACTCCAAATCATATAATGAATCCAGAAGTATTCTCAGGAAAAAATATACCCGTGAGATCTAGAATAACTAATTTGAAAAAGGAAATTGTCGAGCTTTGCAAAATCTTATTAGAGGAGAAACATGTTTTAGGCTCTGCAGGAAATGTTAGTGCAAGAATAAAGGATAATGAAAATGAATATGTCCTAATTACTCCTAGTAATGTTAATTACGTTGAGATTAAACCTGAAGACATTCTAATCATTGATATGGAAGGTAAAGTCATTGAAGGTGAAAGGAATCCTTCTGTTGAAAAACATATGCATCTTAATATATATAAAGAAAGAGAAGATGTGAACGCAATTATTCACGCTCATAGTATATATACTACTGTATTAAGTGCATTGAATCTCTCTTTACCACCAGTCATGGAAGAATTAGTGCCGTATATTGGTGGAGAAGTTCAATGTGCAGATTATGGAGAAGCAGGCTCAGAGGAGTTAGCAAAAACGGTCATTAATGCTTTAGAACAAAGAAATGCGGTTCTCCTTGCAAACCATGGAAATTTATGTTGTGGGAGTCATCTAAAAGGGGCAAAAACAGTTTTAGATTACCTTGAAAGAGGAGCAAAAATTTATTACTTAGCTAAACTTGTAAAGGACCCTCAATTACTTCCTGAAGAAACTGTAGACTATGAAATGGAAATATTTGATATTTTTAAAGAATCTAAAAAAATCTAACGGAATTTATTTCATTCTTTCATATTCTATAAATAAGGTTTACAACTTTTTATTAATCAAATATTTTAAGGCAATTTTAGTTGATTCTTCAGCTTGTTTTTTTGTGACCATACCAATCGTCACCGCACATATATTATGATTAGCAATATATTTAAATGCTATATTTGGTTTAATCTTTCCTGCTGCAAGAGTTTTCATGCCTATAAAATAAAAATTTTTAGTTTTGTTAACAATTTCTTCAAGTTTTTTTATATTTCCCATCAAAAATCCATTCTTATTGAATGGAATCAGAAATACTTTTACATTTAAAGAATTTTCTATGCAATATCCAATTGTAGGAATTGGATCATGGGTTGCGATACCTGGAATAACTCCATAACCAGAAATTTCTTCTAAGAGTTTCATTAAATTTGGCCCCTTATTATCAGAAATCATGCCATGTACGAAAATTAACTTAGCTCCAATTTCAATTAACTGATCAATGCCAGGATCTTCACCTGGATAAGTAGATCCTGTTATCACATAATCACTATGAAGTTCATTCATCATCCGAGCAGCCTCGATAATTTTACCAGTAGGAATTATCTGGATCCCACGTGCTCCTTTCTCATAACTAGCATCTAAAATCTCAAACATCGCTTCTGAATTATATAAAAACTTTCTGCGCCATTCAAATGCTCTAAAACCAAACTGACCTGCTCCGATAAACGGAGAAGTTCCAAGAGAAACTAGTGGAATTTTTATATCATCAATTTTACAGAAAATATTAAACCCTTCCTTATATATTTTATAAAATTTATTTAAATTTGATAAGTAATTATTATAAAGAGAATTATTAAATATTAAATCTATTACCACTAAAATTAATCTTTAAAAATCATATTTATTCAGAAATATTATTATACATAAAAAGTAAATGGAATTCAATTTTTTCTTATATATTGAAGAGGAGACTTGATTGCCCAAAATTAATGGCATTATTTGCGATACTTTGACATTTTATGATAAAGATTTTGGAATTATAAAAAGTCTAAATTCACTTCTTATTCGTCATATTCTTACAAATGACGCAAATTCTCTTCTTCTTTTTGGGAGTTTAGGTGATAACGATTTATTTTCAATAGGTGAAAAAATAAAGCTTATCGAGATTGCGTTAGAAATTACAGAGAAAAATGTTCCTATACTTGTTGGAATATATGGTAACCAAATAGACAAAGTACTTAATCAGATTGAGAATTTGGGAAAAAATTTTCAAGACCTCAATTTTATGATTTCTCCTCCTTTTTCTGAAAAAATACCAATAGATAATATGAAATCTTATTTTGAAAATATTTTAGGATCAATTAGTCTTAAAAATCAAATTTATTTAATAAATAATCCTCTCCTATTTGCTGGGAATGAGATTGAACCAGATTTACT
This sequence comes from Candidatus Hodarchaeota archaeon, assembly GCA_048887205.1. GTDB lineage: Archaea > Asgardarchaeota > Lokiarchaeia > Sigyniarchaeales > SOKP01 > Loki-b32. Next base: position 24,297 of record JBHLKB010000004.1, on the reverse strand, counting down.
AAAAAATTTAATAAAATACACAAATTTGAAAGGATTAAATGATTCCTTTTATAATATTAAAAAATGTAAATCATATATTCAACTTATAAACAAAAATTTCTCTGTTTTTTGCGGATTAGAAGAAAATTCACAAAATTTTTTCCAACTTGTGCCTCTAGGACTGAGAAAGTATAGTGGGATTGTCTCTAATATTAGTAATTTAGTAAATATATGCTCAAAATTATATAAATATGCTTTAGAAGATAATATTTTAGAACTTCTGCAATTGCAGGAACAAATTAACGATATCCGCAATAAAATTTATGAAATCAAAACCAATGAAGTAAAAGAAAAAATTGGATTAAAATATGCTTTTTTACACTTATACAAGGATCTAATATCGAGAACTAATATTAAAACCAATTACTTTAATGAAAAATTATATGATCGAATCGATCCAATAAGTAAAGAAAGAATCGAAGCTACTGTGAATTACTTACTGAATAACAAACAAATTTATAAATTATATTTTCTCGGCAAAAAAGAACTTTACCAATTTGATGAAATCATTAAAACTTTTTCAAAAATTGAAGTTTTGGTTCAACAAGGTAAAGTAAAAAAAATCAAAGGTCCTTATATTATTGACTTTAACACACTTTATAGAGTGAAATTTGAAAATAGCCAATTAGTCTTCAGATTTCGTACAGATCAATTTTCTCTATTAGAGAACTTAGTTAAGGAGAAACTCTTATATCCCTTTTTAGATGAAAGTTTAACCCCTAATGATATTGATTTAAGAAAGAAAGTAAAAGAGATAATTAACAACAAAAAAGGGGCGTATAAATTTACTAAAGAGAGACCTCCATTAATTCCAGTATGTAATTTGATTTATTTTGATGAAACTAAGGGAATTGTCCCTTCCATTTTTACAGTGCAAGAATATATCAGAGGAAAACCTCTGTTTCAACTCATTAATCAATATTTTAATGAGGGAAAGAACATATACACTAAAAAATTTCAAGATTTGTTTAGCAATTTAGGTGAACATTTAGGAAATTTACATAAAATAAAATTTGATTCTTATTATAAAAATATTAGCAATATCGGTAAAAAATTAAAACTCTCTTATTCTGAATTCTTTGAAAATGAATTAGAACAAAAATTACAAGAAGCAAGGAAAAATAAAATAGATTTCTCTGATGAAATTAGAGATTTCTATCGAGATAATAGTTCGTTAATAGATGACGAAGCTGAATATGTACTTCTGCATAATGATTTTAAAAGCCAGAATATTATTGTTAAAGAAGAACTAGGTGCGATAAAAATTAATGGTATTGTCGATTTTGATAATTGGTGTGTTGGAAGTCGAGCTCAAGACTTTATAAAAATAGATTATTGGATTTTGAAACCTTTGAATAAACCATTATTGTATAGCTCATTTTATGACACCTATTCTAAATTTTATAACGTAGACAAGGAATTCAAGAAAAAAATCGAAATATACAAATTAATATGGCTTTTAGATGAATACAATTTTGAATCAGAATTAATCAAAAAATCAAGTCAGATGGCTATAGGTACATCATCAACATCTTTAGAAAATTGCTTATTTGAAATTAAAGCAATAATCAGATAAAAATTTTCAAAACTCTTGTTAGGAAAATGAAATCTAATTATAACTAATATATAGAGAAAGAAAAATTATATTTAATATCATAATCTTATCTTTTTTAAAAAAAAAAATGTCATATTGAGATTTATAAGTGAATTAAAAACTGCTGTTGAAATAGTCCAAAAGGCTACAGAGATAACAGAATGGTTTAGAAAAAAAGGATTTGAATCCTTTGTAAAGTCAGATCAATCACCAGTAACATTAGCTGATTTTGCATCTCAAATCTATATCTTATCAGAATTAAAGGATTATTTTCCAGAGGATAAGATAATAGCTGAAGAAGAAAACATCAATTATATAGATTTAAAAGCAGAAAATCTAATTAAGGAATGTTTTGATGAATTAGAATTAGAAAAAATAAAAGACATAAGAAAAATTATCGCATATCGAGGTAGACCTTCTGAACGTCAATGGACAGTAGATCCAATAGATGGTACAATAGGATACCAGAAGGGATTGTCTTATGCTGTAGCTATTGGATTTATGGTAAATTCACTTCCAAAAATTTGTGCTATTGCAGTACCAAATTATAAAGAACAGGCATTATTTCTTTTTTCGGCCGAAAAAAATCAAGGAGCCAAAGTTTCATATGGTAATGAGGGTTTTTCAACAGTAAGAGTTAGTAAAAATGAAGACTTATCAAGATTTCGCTTATGCCATTCATTACATTACGATAAACCCTGGGTTCTCAACTTCGCACAAAAGGTTGGTATAAGAAATTTTGTACAAATTGATAGTATGGCAAAATTTTGTATGATTGCGGAAGGGAGTGCTGATCTTTATATAAAACCTATAGATGTGGCACATTCTTTTACATGGGATTTTATGCCCGGAGAATTACTTGTAAAAGAAGCGGGAGGAGAAGTAACAGACTTAAACGGGAAAGAATTAAAATATAAGGTTGAAAAATGCTTATGGACTGCCCCTGGAATTATTGCTTCAAATGGTATACTCCATAAAAAAATTATAAAATCATTTAAAATAAACCAATCAATTTAAAGGAATTAAATTAGCGCATATTTCAATAAATTTGTTTGCCGAACTTTTACACTTTGTTCTAAATTTGATAATTTAATACCAACAAGCCTTACTTTTTTTTGATATCCTGAAAACTCTTTAAATAAATCTATTACAATATTTAATACCAATTTTTCATCTTGAATGTGAAAAGGTAGTGTTTTCGAGCGAGTAAAAGTCTGAAAACCTTCAAATCTTATCTTTAAAGTAATTGTTTTATAAGATATATGGTATTTAATTATAGACTTATGTATTCTTTTATTAATATCTTCAAATCTAGATAAAATATCTTTAAAAATATTGGTATCAGTATAAAATGTTCTCTCTGCACTAATAGATTTCCGTTCTTCATGAAATTCTTTTACCTTACGATTATCTAACCCATTTACAATTTTCCAAATCCATTTCCCATGTTTCCCAAATAAGTCTATCAACTGAGGCAAAGGAGTCCTGATGATATCTCCGATTTTCCTTATACCTTTATTTATGTAATGTATTCTAGATTTTTTACCAATACCAGGGATCCGAGTAATATCCATATCTTCTAAGAAATCCTTAATTTTATCAGGTTTTACAATAGTGATACCATTAGGTTTGTTTTCGTCAGATGCAATTTTAGCTAAAGATTTTGTGGATGCAATCCCTATCGAGATTGTGATACCGACCTTACTAAATACTTTATTTTGAATTTCTTTTGCAATTCTTTCTGCTTCCTCATAACTTTTAGCGTTTTCTGTTAATTCCAAATATGCCTCATCTGACCCTACTCTCTGGAAATCATTACTATAAGTCTCGAGGATATTCATTACTTCTTTAGATACTCTTTGATACTTTGCACCATCGGGTTTTAAATAAATTCCATGAGGACATCTTCTATAAGCTTGAGATATCGGCATAGCAGAGTGTAAACCATATTTCCTCGCTTCATAATTGCATGTTGATATTACCCCTCTACCTTTTCCTTCTTTTGGATCTGCCCCTATTATGACTGGTTTACCTTTATATTGTGGATTATCCCGGATTTCTACCGCTGCGAAAAAACAATCAAGATCACAATGCAGAATAAGACGAATCATGGTTTTTAATAGAAATTTGATAAAGGTTAATTGTGAAAGATAGCTTACATGTATGATATTTAAAAATTATATTTAAAAAACAAGACTTTATAGAATTAATGTAAAAGGAAATTAAAGGGATGTTATTAGATAATTAATGATTTTGATTTTCGATATAGATTTTTAACGGAATTTTAATTATTTAATTTATGGCTACAAATAAAGAAGATCAACTTCGAAAAGAAGTTGTTAAAGGAGCGAAAGATATTTTTTCAAAAGGATTAGTAGAAGCAGGGGAAGGTAATGTTAGTATAAGAAATGGTAAGAAAGAAGAGTTATTTATTACACCATCATTTAATCAATATGATAGGCTTAAAAAAGAAGAAATAGTACAATTAAATTTTGAAGGGACACCTTTAAGTGCTGGAAAACTTCCATCAACAGAAGCGAAAATGCATATCGCTATTTATAAATCAAGACCAAAAGTTCAAGCAGTAATTCACACTCATTCTACTTTTGCAACTATACTCTCTGTAGTGCAAAAAGGCATTCCAATTATTATGGAAGAGATGTATATATTTTTAGGTGGTTCTGTCGATGTCTCTGAATTTGGAAAGGCTCATACTGAAGAACTTGGAGGAGTAGCGCTTAATGCTTTAGGTATCAAAAATGCCGCCTTATTAGCTAATCATGGTGTCATAGTTTGTGGAAAATCATTAGATCATGCTGTAAAGTTTGCAGAATTAGTAGAAAAACTTGCGAAAATATATTGGGGTGCATTACAAATTGGAGAACCAAAATTAATTTCTGAAGAACATCTTGAAAGATTTGAAAAACTTTTTGAAAGTCTTTTTGCCAACTATCCTCGACGTTTACGAAAAAAAAAAAGTTGAATATTTAGAAACACAAAATTGACATATATGGAATTTAAAGTTATATATATGAAGAATAAATAATTATTAAATCATTTTCTACGAAATCATTAAATCAAACTATTAATTTTATAACCAAATTTCTATTAATATTTTTTAATTTTACAAAAAAAGAATTTTCATAATTTAAAGTTAAAATGCCAATAATATCTTTACAAGTTAGTGATGATTTATTAGAGAGATTTGAGAAAGTTAGAAATCTGAGCGGATTTAGTTCAAAAAGCGAAGCTTTAAGAGATTCAATATTAAATTTCATTGAAAAACATGAAAAATTTGAAAATCTCGAAGGGTATAAATTGATGACTCTTAGTTTAGTATATCCTTTTAAAGAAATTATTATTAACCAAATAACAGAATTGTATTCTCGATATAATCAAATTATAAAAACAGTGACCGATTGGAGAATTGCAGAAAAAAAAATAGAATTACTCTTGTTGGTGGGTGAAATTGGAATAATTAAAGATCTTTATAAAGAATTAGCTAAAATAAAAGATATAATTTATTCCATTCGCGAAATTGTTATTGATTAAAGAATAAAATTAATCAAATCGAAGTGAAAAATCAACTTGCTCCGAAGGAAATTGAGTTATTAATCCAGAACTTATTACATCTGGTTCAGAGAGCAAATAATCTACAATATTCTCCTTAGATATCCCACCAGAAACCTCAACTATTATCCTATCTCTTAGATTATTCTTCTTCAATAAATTAATAGCATCTTCAACCTGATCTGGATCCATATTATCTAACATCACAATATCTGCTCCATTTTTTGCAGCAGTTATTATATCTTCCACTTTTTCGATTTCTATTTCAATTTTTTTCGAAAAACTATTTTTTTTTTTTGTATCATTTAATAATTTTTCAATATCTCCATTATAATATTTCAAATGTGTATCTTTTAACAAAACCATATCATCGAGAGAGAATCTGTGTACGTCTGCTTTTCCAAGTTCAGCCGCTTTTTTCTCAAAAATCCGCATTCCAGGAGTTGTCTTACGAGTACAAGCGATTTTAACATTTTTTCCAGAATCTTCAATTATTTTAACAAGATTTCTTGCAGTAGTTGTTATGGCACTCATTCGAGTAATAAGATTTAATACTGTTCTCTCTCCTAAAAGAATGGCTCTTACGCTTCCTTCTAATTCTACAATGATATCTCCTTTGTTAATCTTTTCTCCATCCTTTTTTTTAAAAGATGTAGAAATGTTTAAAATATTATATAACATTTTTAATTCTTCTAATCCTGAAATGTATCCTGCATTTTTAGCGAAAATCTTCGCTGAAGTTTTTGCATTTTCTGGTATAACTTTGGAACTCACATCAATGAATATGCAATCTTCTTGGAGAAAATCTCTAATTTTCTGTTCAATCACAATCTTACTATAACTCATATTTCGCACAATTTTGTATAGTATTATTATTATAGTTTGAAAATTACTTAAAATTATGGTAGAAAAAGAATTATTATTTATTAGAAATAATGAGATAAAACTTGAAGCCGAATACTATAAATCTAGAAATAAACCTAAAAAATCAACAGTTTTAATTTGTCACCCACATCCTCAATATGGTGGTAATATGTATAACAATGTTGTATCAGGTGTTTTTAATAAACTAATAAAAAACGATATCTCTTGTTTGCGATTCAATTTTAGATGTGTTGGAAGATCAACAGGAATTCACTCAGATGGAACTGGGGAATTGAGTGATGTGCAAGCCTGTATCGATTTTTTAATAAAAGAGAAGGATTGCGATAAAATTCTTATATGTGGATATTCTTATGGTGCAGCAATAGGCTGCTCTGCAATAAATTATTCTGATAAAATAATTGGTTATGTGGCTGTATCTTTTCCTTTTGATTTTATTGGATCTAAATATAGAGAGTTATCTCAATCTAGTAAGCCAAAATTATTCATCCAAGGTAATCAAGACAGAGTTGCTTTTTATGAGAAATTTGAAGAAAATTACAGTTATTATTTAAATCCTAAAATAAGTAAGATAATTGATGGTGCAGATCACTTTTATTGGGGCTATGAAAAACAAGTGAGTAATCAAGTTTTGGCTTTTTACAACTCATTAGTTTAAGAGATTTCCAATCTAAATGAAGTATAAAAATTGAAAAAGAACAATTATAAGCTTGAAAGCTTTTCTAAATCTCTTTGAGAGTTATCAACTGCCCAATCAAGGAGTTGATCAAAGTAACGCTCTACATCTTCACTTTCAGGAGATTTTGCTAGAATTGCTAATAGAAATTGATTTTTATTATCAGGCATAATAATATTTCTCATCATGATAAAATCTTCTTTATACTTAATTTTCATACTTTGAATTTCAGAAAGTTCTAATTCCTCTGCAGCTTTATATGCTGAATCACTTAATAAGGATCCCATGGCAGCTACTACGCGCTCATCGATATCCTCTTCCTTTTGGGAGGCAAGCACAAGACCTGTTGATGTTGCAAATAGTGAAGCACGAAAATTACCATTTTCATTTAGTTCTTTAAGTACTAATTCAAGCCTACTTACCAAATTTATACACTCTCTATTAATATTTTAATACTTACCTAAATTAAAAATTTTTTACTTTAATATATTTTTAATCTTATAGGCTTACATAAAATTTCCTTGCATAAATAATATGAGTTATTTAATATTTAAAATTATTCAATCTGGGTTTTATATTAAGTTTTCATGATTCAATTTTTACCAAAAATCATATTCACTTTTTCTTTTATTTAAAAAATTAACTTAGGTTATAAAGACGACTTATACAGCTTTAAAGGATATTTAGATTTTTAGGTTGGCAATAAACGTTGATAAAATTTCATCCTTATCAATATTTAGAGTAATTACACTTGGTCTAGCAATAGGTTTCATAAATCCCGGTTTTTCAAGTGGAGCTTTTGGTTTTGTTGGAGAACCTGGATTTAATAGAAGAACATTAAAATTAGTTCCTTTTATAAGAGGTTGATGAGTATGTCCAAATATTAATACATTTAGATTATGCTTTTTCACAAATTCTTCAAGATTTTCAGGTAAAATATGAATAACTCCTATTTTATAACACCCTACATCAAACTGAGTAAAAATTTCTAAACCTTTGATCTTATCAAGATTTCCTCTTACACATCGCACGGGAGCTATTTCCTTCATATCATCTAAGAAAAAATCTTCACATACATCTCCTGCATGAATAATTTCATCCACATCTTTGAAGACTTGTTTTAATTGATTAATTAATGAAATAATTCTATCATCATTATTCTTAGTGATATGTGTGTCAGAAATAATCCCAAACTTCATTAAATAAACGCCCCACTATATAGCAATCATGAAACTCATTATAAAGATTAAGATTCCCATTAGTATATCAAAAAGAACGCGAAAAATTCTATCTCCTTTAGTTGATTCCCTTTTCTCATCAAACTTGAAATAATCCTTTATCATATTAAGTCCGATCGAGAGGCTGGACTTTATTAGAGAAAAATACCAAACAACTAATATAGATCCAATAATTAGCAACGGATAGTAAATATAAAGTATTATTAATGAGAAATTAACTCCATGTAATAAACTCCAGAAAGCATGCGCAGCCAGAATATTATTTAGTGCATGAGCTAATATTGCTGGGAACAGCCATTTTCTTCTCAAAACTAATAAAGCAAGTATTATTCCTGCAAAAAAAGTTTGGAAAAACCATATGAATGGGTACCAAAAAGGATATAATCTACTTATTGGATCAAGGAAATACGCAAAGTGGCCTAATCCGAAAGAAAGAGCTGAAATTAATACAGCTGACATTCTAAAAAACTGTTCACTACCTCTTTTGGTCACTAAACCTCTTTGGATTGTTTCTTCAGAAATAGCTACAGAAAATTGAATAATAATTACTGAGACTAGAAATATGAAATAATTATTTTCTAATAAATAGTAGTCTGTTACTCTGAATGCAACAGAAATTGCTTGATATTCAAGTATTCCTGGTACCAACAAAAGAATAAAAAAATCAAGCGGTAAAAAAATTAAAAAAAAAATCAAGATCCCATATAGAATTTGATATTTATAATTCTTCTTTGTCATTTTGAATAATCTTAAGTGCCCTATTGCAGGTGAAATATCTTCTTCCATAAATAAACTTGTTTTTTGAGTTTCGAATAGTATATTAGATAAAGTTAGTGTTAATGGGACTCCAATGAATACTAATATTGCTTTTAAAGAGTAAAACAGAAGTCCATAAAGGGGAGACTCAGGAGTATCACCTAAGATTAATGGGACTAAAAAGGCAGGGATTAATAATAACAGAAAGATTAAAATAAATCCTATTGCAACTTCACGATAGAAAAATCTCCACCTATCACGAGCTATTAGCTTTTTTCTATCTTTTCCTAGTTTTACCATTAAATATCACGTTTATAATTTGAATAAAAAATTATTGAATTAAAAAATTATAAATTTTATTATTTAACTCTGAGGAAATTTCATTATTAACTCTTTAGCAGTTGGATTTCCATTTCTAACTATCAATTTTTGTATACATTTTCCTGTAATATAATTACCTAATTTTATATTAGAATTAAGATTTTTGTTGATTATGTCGATGAGAGCGACCCCAACATAAATAAAATCAAAAGATTTTACCATGAATAACTCTCCCTAATCATAAGTAAAAAAACCAAACTTGGATTGCATATCTAGTATGTTTTTACCTTTAATTGGGGATTTCTCGCAATAGCCAATTATCTTTGAATCAATTTCATATTTTTTTGCGATTTTTATAATTTCCGGAGCAATAGATTCGTTGCATAGCAATTCCATCCTATGTCCCATGTTAAAAACACTAAACATCTCTTTCCATGAAGTTTCTGATGATCTTTGAATTAACTTAAATATTTTTGGAATTTTAAAAAGATTATTTTTAATATATTTTACTCCTTTGCCAAATTTTAGAATTTTAGTTTGACCTCCACCTGTATTATGTATGATTCCGTGGATTTCTTTTCTATACTCATTTAAAATGTCAATTAAAACTGGACTATATGTTCTTGTTGGTGATAACAATAATTTGCCAATAGACATATTAAGTTCATCAATCATGTCAGTCAATCGATATTTGCCAAAGAAAATATATTTCTCATCAATACTTTGGTCATAACATTCTGGATATTTTTCATAATATTCATGTGAGAGAACACCATGTCTTGCCAGTGTTAATCCATTACTTCCAATACCACTATTATATTCATCCTCATAAGAGGCTTTCCCATAACTTGCCAAACCAATAATAACATCGTCAGTTTTAATATTACTTGCATTAATAACTTCTTCTTTTTTCATAACCGTGAAAGCAGAAGCATCAACAACTAAAGTTTTGACTATATCTCCAATGTCCGCAGTTTCGCCCCCACACATCTTCACATTTAAGCCTAGAGAAGTTAATTTTTCGCTATAATCATAATATTCTTTAATAATAGTTCCAACGACGTCCGCTTTTATGAATTGACTATTTCTTCCCAAATTATTGGAAAAGAAAATATTACCAGTTGCTCCTACACATAAAAAATCATCAATATTCATAATCATAGCATCTCTAACTATTCCTTTAAATACTGAAATATCTCCAGTCTCTTTATAATACATATAAGCTAAACTAGCCTTTGTACCTGCTCCGTCAGCATGAAAAATAGTACAATAATCTTCTCTACCGCCAATGTCTTCTATTATTTTGCAAAATGCTCCTGGAAATAACCCTTTGTCTATAGATTTTAATGCTTTATAAACATCCTCCTTTTTAGACGATACCCCTAATTTTTTATATATATCGTTATTTTCAGCCATTTTTATGAAGGTTAAAATTTATATTTATTCTTAAGAACTTTGACTAAATTATCAACTTGATCAACAGCTTGACCAATGTATTTATGAGGATCAAAAATCACTTCTAATTCATCCTTCGAGAATTTTTCTTTAACTTGATCGTTTTCAATTAAAATATCTTTCATGTATAAATTTTCTTGTCGGGCTTTTATTGATGCCTTCCTTAAGATTTCATGACTTTCTTGTCTTCCTATTCCCCTTTTAACTAAATGGACCATAATTTTTTCAGTAAGACAAGCACCCCTCGTAAGGTTGAGATTTTCTTCAATTTTACTTTCATTGAATTCAATTCCTTTTAGAATTTGAATTAACTGTTTTATCATATAATCTAAAAAGATAAAATTCTCAGCAAATATTACTCTTTCAGATGCAGAATTCGTAATATCTCTTTCATCCTCTAAAACAATGTTGTCCAAAGCTGTAATCACATTAGATTTTAAAATTCTAGCTAAACTACAAATCCTTTCTGATTTATGTGGGTTTCTTTTGTGAGGCATAGTCGAGCTGCCAACTTGATCTTTTTTAAAAGGTTCAAAAATTTCAGCAATTTCGTTTCTTTGAAGTATCCTGTTTTCTCTTGCGATTTTAGCCAATGTTTGCCCGATTAAAGCCGTCAAAAATATTACTTCGGCGTGTCTATCTCTCTGTATAACTTGATTTGCAATCAGAACAGGATTTAAATTAAGCTTATTCATTACTGCTTTTTGTATTTCTATCCCTTTTTCATCAAAACTAGCCATTGTTCCAACAGCACCAGACATTTTACCAAAAGATATTCGATTTATAATCTCAGAAAGCCTATCCAAATGTCTATTTACTTCATATGACCATACAGCGAATCTCATACCATATGTAGTAGGAATCGCGTGTTGACCATGTGTCCTTCCAATACAGATAAGATTTTTTTTTTCCTCTGAAATCGATAACAAAATCTTTAATAAATCCAAAAGGGAATCTTGAAGGTAATTTAAAGCTTCCTTTAATTGTAAAGCAGTTGCGGTATCTTCAATATCATAACTAGTTGCCCCAAGATGAACATATTTACCTGCATCCCCTTCACATTGTTCTGCTAAAGCTTTAACCATCGCCATTAAATCATGATGAATTTGGTTATCAATCGCTTTTACTCTTTCTAATTTAACATATTGTAAATTTGATTTCTTAGTTATTTCATTAGCAGCATCTGGAGGAATATTTCCAATTTCCGCATGAACCTGTGCTAATGCTGCTTCTACTTTCATCCAATTTTCTAATTTTTTCTCTTCTGTAAAAAAATTGGCCATTTCAGTTCGATATCTTGTTTCTACAGGATGAATAAATTTATGATCCATATTTCTTCTCTTTTTTTTATTTAATCTTAATTAAAATAATGATTCTTCCCAAAATATATCTTATTTTATTATGGATATTAATCTTAAAATATTTTAATATAGAAATCATAAAATTTTAGGGCTAATACAAATTAAAATCGTTTTTATCATCATTTTAAACAATATGAAAAATGAGCAAAAATACTTTTTTTTCCGATGCGTTAATTGTGGAGAATGGTATTATACAAATAGGATTATTAAATCAAAGAAATGTTGGAAGTGCAATCATTCATTCAATTTTAAAAACTCTACTAAATTTTCAAAAATATGCTCAGTAAAAGACGCTATTATTATTATTAAAGATTTGAAAAACAGAATTTAATATATAAAGCAAAAAACAAAGGTATTTAAGGTAGTTTTCTACAATTTTTTTAGGATATACTATTAATCATCAAATCTTTACTAATATATTGAAATAGAAATATATAAATACAAGCCGTATGGAAATTCCGGATGAGTTAAAAGAGATAGATGAAAAGTTAATTAACGAATTAAATCACATTGCCAAAAATAGAGTTGAATATTGGGATATTAGGGCTGGTGTAAATCATGGCACTAATTTAGACTTTACTGATCAAAGAAGTAAAGAAATCTCATCTTACGAGATTATAGAGTGTGGAATCAGAACTTTCTTTAATGGCGGATGGGGTTTCTGTGTTTTAAAAGATCTTAAAAGAGGATCTATTAAAGAAGGATTTCAAAAATCAATAAAATTAGCAATACTCTCAGAATCTTTGAGTAAAAACAAGTTTAAGATTATTGAAAGGGATCCATTGATTCAAAATTTTAAAATTATTGGCAAGAGAAACTTAGGGGAGATTGATATTGAAGAGAAAATAAAACTTGTCAAAGAACATGAGAAAATAGCATCAGAATACTCATCAAAAATAAAAAACACACATACTATATACCTCGATAGCCATACTCAGAATCTATTTCTAAATTCTTTTGATAGTTATATTTTTCAAGATTTATCCTTTTTGCGATTATTCAGTTTAGCATATGCCCAAGAAAACGGCGTTCTTCAGAGGGCTATCAATTCAGTAGCAGGAATCGGAGGATACGAGATATCAGAAACTGAAAAAGCTAAATCATTAAGCTCAAAAACAGCAAAAGAAGCAGTAAATTTGTTGAAAGCAAAATCGCCAATTGGAGGTAAATTTACTATCATCATGGATCCAAAATTAACTGGTACATTTATTCATGAAGCTTTTGGACATGCATGTGAGGCAGACTATGTTTTAAATAAGGAAAGTTTATTGGAAGGAAGAAAAGGTGAAAAAATTGCTATAGAAGATGTCAATATTATTGATAATCCGACTATGAATCAAAGAGAAAAGTTTAACTTACCTTACGAGTTATTTGGTTGTTATTTTATAGACGATGAGGGAATACCCTCCCAAAAAACTGTCATTGTGGAAAATGGGATTTTTAAAAACTACTTACACAGTTTAGAAACTTCTTCACGTATGGATGAGTCACCAAATGGTCATGGAAGAGCATCCTCAAGTTCAGCAAGACCTCAAGTAAGAATGGGCTTTACATACTTAGAACCAAGAGACTGGAATCTTGAAGAGATGATTGAAGAAGTAAAAAATGGAATTCTGTGCGAAGATTTCCAGTATGGTTACACTGATCCTACAACAGGAAACTTTCAGTTTAAATGTAAACTTTCTTATCAGATTGAAAATGGAAAGAAAAAACATTTAATGAGAGATGTTGCTCTTTCTGGAATGACACTGGAAATTCTTAATAAAATAACTGCCATTGGAGATAAGCATACATATAATTATTCTGATGGGTTATGTGGAAAAGGCGGTCAGAGAATTAGAGTGTGTGATGGGGGACCCTATATTAGAATAGAAAATATAACTGTAGGAGGTTTGAACTGATTGGACAATCCAGACATTTTTGCCTTAGCAAAATTCGGATTAAATTTAGTTAGTAATAAAAATTCAGATATAAAATGTGCAGAAATTTTCTTCGGGCAGAATAAATATATTAATATCGAAATTGAAGAAAATTCATTAAAAAACAGTGAAATTGGAGTAGATGATGGTGTTTCAATTAGAACAATTAATAATAAAGGATCACTAGGTTTTGCTTATACTAACAATTTAGAAAAAAAATCGATCGAATACATTATCGATATTGCCATTAAAATGATGAAAGTTGGAACACATAATCCTGATTTTAAAGATCTACCTTCTTTCTACAGTAAATACCCAAAAATAGAAGATTTATTCGATAAAAATTTGAAAAATTTGCAATTAGAAGATTCTTTACAATATGCTAAAGATTTAATTAAAATTTGTGATGATGATCAAATGGCCATTTCTCAATCTGCGAATTTTATTTCGAATTATTCAAGAACTCATATTTTTAATTCGAATGGTTTAGACATCTCAGGGAAAGAGACAAATTTCTCCTTATCTTCACATGTTATTGTTAAAGATAAATTTACTGAAGAAACATCATTTGGTTATGACTGGCAAACAGAAAGAATGTTAAAAAATTTAAAAACGGAAAGGATAGTGAATAATGCTCTAGATGATGCTAAGAGAAATCTTAATAGAAAAAAGGTTAAAAATATGAAAGTGCCCCTAATTTTAACTCCAAAAGGTACAATAAGTTTGATATTAAGCCCAATTGCTTCAGCTGTGAATGGAGAAATTTTTCAATATAAAAGGAGTTTTCTTGTTGATAAGAGAGGAGAAACCATAGGCTCATCATATTTGAATATTGAAGATAATGGATTAATCGCAGGTGCTGCAGGATCTTCAGTTTTTGATGGTGAAGGAGTTCCATGTAGAAATAAAAAGATCTTTGAACAGGGAACTTTTCTCAAAAGTGGTTTATTACATAATAGTTTCACCGCAGGCAAGGAAGGAGTTGAAAGTACTGGGAATGCCTCTCGAAATTCATACAGTTCAATTCCCTCTGTAGGCATAACTAATCTCATAATGAAAGCAGGAGATATTAAAATTGAAGAAATAATAAAAGACATAAAGGAGGGAGTTGTTTTAGATTATACTGGTGATTCTCCAAATATTTCAACTGGTGATTTTTCAGGTTTAATAATGCATGGAAACCTAATTAAAAATGGAGAAATAAAGGAAGCGTTGAATGAAACTATGATTGGCATCAATCTCCTAGATCTTTTTAAAAAAATCGACGCAGTTTCAGAAGAAAATAAAGTTTATGGTGTATTTCAAGCTCCATTTGTGAAACTAAAATCGGTAAATATTATTGGTGGAGCAAATTAATTAGTAATGTTTAGTCTTAGCCATAAAATATTATAAAATTCCTCAATTTCATTTTTAATTTGCCATAATTCAGCAATGATTATTTGATTTGCTCCTGCTTCTGAGAATGAAATATTTAATCGTTCTGAAAACCAATAATCATTATGTGACAATGTATATTGTGATGTATTATAGTAAGATGTAGCATTTTCTGATCCTCTTGAGCTTAGTAGAGTATTATTATTACCTTTTAATATCTCTACTTTAAATGTAAAATCCCGATTTAAATAGTTTTCAACTGTAATGTAAAAAAATATCGTTTCATTAACAGCTGCATTTTTTTGATAATTTTCTGCTTCTTGATTCTCATTTAATATTCCAAAAGTAACAAAACCGGGTTCAGGTGTTAGAAGGTAGTAAATAATAAATCCTGAAATAACAATGATCCCAATAATTAGACTTATCTTTAGTAATATCTCAAAATGCTTATTACTATTTTTTAAATTATGCTTTTCATTTTTCTTAGAAGTCTCATTCATTATCTTTAAACCATGCAATCGTTTTTGTTAAGCCTTCTTCTAACGATGTTGTTGGTTCCCAATTTAAAATCCTTTTCGCTTTTGTAATAACGGGGCATCTATATATGGGATCATCAATAGGTAACGGTTTAAACACTATTTTTGAATTTGAGTTAGTTAAGTTTTTTATAATGCGAGCTAACTCTAAAATAGTATACTCTTTATTATTGCCTAAATTAATAACTTCTCCGGTAGCCTCATCCTTTTGAACCATTTTAAGGATGCCCTCAATTTCATCCACCACATATATAAAAGATCGAGTTTGAGATCCATCTCCAAATACAGTTATATCTTGATCATGAAGTGCTTGATGTATGAAATTAGGAATTACTCTGCCAAATGTAGGACCATGTCGGATCCTCGGTCCGGAAGTGTTGAAAATTCTCACAATTTTAGTTCTCATTTTATGTTGAAGCTCATAAGCTTTAATAAAAGCTTCTCCTGCCCTTTTAGATTCATCATAGCAACTTCTAGGTCCAACAGGATTTACATGTCCAAAATAACTTTCTGGTGTCGGAATAGCTTCTTTTGGGGGATTTCCATAAACTTCAGAAGTGCTAGCATAAAAGAAAATAGCATTATGGAATTTCGCGATCCCTAAAGAATTTAGTGTCCCTAGTGTATTACTTCTAAGAATCGATATTGGTTCCTCTTTGAATTCAAATGGAGAAGCCCTACTAGCCATATGCATAACAATATCAATTCTTTTGATGTCACCAACACAAATACCTAATGGGTGATAACTCATTCCAAAATATATTGGATAAGATATATCATGATTGATAAAGCGAAAATTGTCTTTTTCCATAAGGTGCAAAACATTTTCAGTTTTTCCTGAGGATAGATTATCTAAGCAGACACAATATGCGCCCTGTTCAACTAGAACATCACATAACCATGAGCCCAGAAAACCTGCTCCACCTGTTACCAAAATTACTCTGCCTTCAAAAGAAATATTCTCCTTTTTAAGCCTTTTTACTATCTCTTGAATGTCTTGATTAATATCGTAGTTCAATTTTTTTCTAACCTTAGTACTTGTAAATATATTTTTTCTTATTTATTGTCTTAAATAAAGTTTTCTCTATAAGAATGGCTGTTTAGTAAAATCTAATTTAAATAATAAACGTCAGTTTTATCATTCTAAAGATTAAAACCGAAAAAGATATTTATTTAATAATTCAAAAAGAGAGAAATTTAACCTGTTTTAGTACCACAGTACTGACAAAATTTTAATTCTAATGGATAAAATTTTTCGCAATTAGGACATTTCTTTAAAGAATTTCTAAGGATTTCTCGTCCTAGCATTTCGAAAGCTTTTTCAACATTTTCACCTGTTTTTGCAGAAGTACTTAACAAATCGCCTTGAAATTTATACTTTTCAAATATTTTTAGGGCATCTTCCTTTTTTACCTTTCTTGTTAAATCATTTTTTGCTTCAATTAATATTTTTGTTTTAGGAGAATTTGGAACAGAGGAGATCACATTAATCCAATCGAAAAGATCATTTAATGAATCTTCATTTGTAACATCATATAACATTAAAGCTCCTGAAGCACCAGATACATAGGATGGAAAGAGGAGGCGAAATTTTTTTTCTCCCGCAAAATCCCAAATATTCAATAATATTTCAGTACCATCAACTATCACTTTTTTGGTCTCAAAATCAACACCAATTGTTGATAATGTTGATTTTTCGAATTTCCCAGTAGCGTATCTCCGAATCAAGCTTGTTTTTCCGACGTTTTTGGCTCCTGCAACAACGACCTTAAATTTTATCATATTTTAATTAGCTCAACTTTATATAAAACTTGTCTTCTTACTCAATAAAATTCAATAATATTATTAATTATTATTGAAAATATTAAAAATCTTTTTTTATTGTTTTAACAAATTAGAGATTTAATTTTCCCCGAATTTATTGATTATTCTTATATTCATATCTACTAATTTTATAAATTTGTTGAGCAATCTTTTTTCCAATATTATCGATCTTTGTTAAGTCTGGAATATCAGCTAAAAAAATATTTTGTAATGTTTTTAATTCTTTTAATAAATTCTTTGCTCGAAGTGTATTTACACCTGGTATTCCTGCTATCAAATATTCTAATAAATGAGAAGTTTCAATAGGTGCTTTATCAAATCTTAACTTGAATGATGATTGTGTACTTGGTTGTTCTTTTTTTGCTAACTGAAATAAAAATTGTGCTGTCTCCAAAGGATCTTTGGTTTTATAGATTAAGATCCCTAAGTTAAGAATTATCGAAGTTATTGCACCATAGAGGGCATTTTCACTGACATTTGAATCAATAAATGGATTTCCTTCTAGGATTAAAATTGGTCTTGGAAATTGATCTCCCAACTCACTTAATTCGGTAAATAACCTCCCATCAATTATAGAATCATTAAAATCTTTCGCAGATTTTCTCTCAATTCCTACTCTTTTTGAAATAATGTAATCTGCAACTGGTAATTGTTCTAGTTTAAGTTTAATACCCATTAAAGACAAAGTTCTTACAACTGGAGATGCTGTTTCGCGATTATCACATATAATTTCAAAGTTGTCAGAACCTTCAATCTTCTTAATCGAGCTTAGATTTAGTTCATTTTTTTCTATCACTTCACTCTCTTCATTTTTGTCTTGAGATACGAAATTTAAAATGTTTGATTGACTAAATTTTGAGGTGACTTCGGACTTTTTTATTTTTTCTAAGCTTGATTTCATATTTTTTTCTTTATTTTTTTCAGCCCAATAATAACCTTCATCTCGAGTACCTTCTGCCATCAAAATAAATACTTTCCCTTCTTTTTTTCTACCTGTACGACCACGCCGTTGAATAGAACGTATTGCACTGGGAACTACATCATAAAAGACAACTAAATCACATTCTTCTATATCTAATCCTTCTTCTGCAACACTCGTACCTACCAAAGTATTATAAGTTCCATCTTTAAATTCCTTCAGCAGTTTAATTTGCTCTTTTTGAGTTAAACCTTTATCTGATCCCCTTGTTGCTTGTCCTACGAACTTATGAATTTTAATTATATCATTTGCTTTAAAAATTTTTACAATATTATTAACAGAGTCTCGAAAATGACAAAATACAAGGATTCTTGATTGAGGATTTTCCTTAATTTGAGTAATTAAAATGTTTTTTAGTTTTTCTATTTTAGGATGTACTAATCCTTTTGAATATAGTTCAATCGTTAATTTACGAGCTCGCTTAATATCATGATCAACAAATAATTCTCTTAAAGATTTATTAGCCGTGTTTTTCTTAATCTTCTCTTCATTTTTTTCAAAATAATCCTTAAGAGCACTTATTCCTTGAGTTTCTATTAATTCAGTCATATGAGATAATCTAATCGCATTGGCAGCTAACTTTTTCGCATTAAACATCTGGAACTTTTCATTATCGTCTCTTGCTGTTGAAATCCTTCGATTAATTAAATTGCTTAATTTTAACAGATCTTTTCTGGTGACTTTCAATATATCATAAGAACTAAGTAAATCATATTCCTTTAGGGAGATATAGCACAATTTTAATTTATCTTCTAAGATTTTCTTTACTTCTAAAAATTCGCTTGGGAGCTTGATTTTAATCCATTCATTATCTACTTTATGGATGTAAGGTTTAACATCTAAATCTTTTTCTGTTCTGATTTCGATGTGGTTAATAAATAAATTTTGCTTAATTTCATTGATTTTGCCTTCTGTTGAACCTGGGCTCGCTGTAAGGCCTAAGATTTGGGAATTATTTGAGTTATCAAAATATTTTTTTGCAATAAAGCAATATGCATAATCTCCAACTGCTCTATGACATTCATCAAAAATCATTAATGAAACATCATTTATTGAATATAAATTAGAAATTAAGTCGTTTTGGAGTACTTGAGGTGTCATAAAAGCGATTTTTAAACCAGCCCAAAGATCTTTCCTTTTTTCGGGAGTAGTAGTACCAGTCAGAGATTTAAGTGATTCTTGAGGAAGTTTAGTTAATTCCAAAAACGATTTATAGTGTTGTTGTACCAAAGGTTTTGTGGGAGCTAAAAGTATTACTTTTGAATTTGGTAATTCTGTTAATCTTTGTACTGTAAGCATCAAGGCTATGATAGTTTTCCCTAAACCAGTAGGAATAACAACTAGGCAATTTCTATTTAAGCAGCTAATAAAAATGTTCTCTTGGTATTCCCTTCGAGTAATCATTTTCTGCTTAATTAACGGGTGAGAAATAAATTCTTCGTTAGCAGTTACAAAAATCACCAGAAAATTTAACAATATTTTAGCTACTGATTATAAAGTCAAAATGAAATATTTAAACTTATAGACTTTATAAGATCATTAAAAAATACTTGAATTCTTAAATGGAATTACTAATATTTTAATAAATCCAACTAACTATAGAGTTAAGTAATATTTAATTTGCATTGCTCATTAGTTCTAGATAAAAAATAAGCGCAGATGGTCTAGTGGTATGACGACTTTTATTATGAAAATGCCATATAAAGTGTTAAACGCTCACACCGTGTAAATCAGGGGTTCGATTCCCCTTCTGCGCATTAAAAAATCAATATAAAACATTAAAAACTCAGTAAAAACCAAAAAAGTTATATGAAATCATGCATTTTACATTGTTAAATTACTCTTTTTTTGGATTTTAATATGTCTAGTTTTATTGAATCTCGAGAACTACGCAAGCAATATAAGAAAGTTAGAGAATATGTTAAGATAGGACCAATATTTTTGACTAGATACGAGAAGGCAAGGATCGTGGGAGCGAGAGCCTTACAAATCTCATTTGGAGCTCCTATTTTAGTGGAAAAGCCTATAAATATGATAGATCCAATAAAAATTGCTCAATTAGAATTGAAATCAAGAATTCTCCCGTTGACTCTTAGACGAGAAAACCCAAGTGGAGAATTCCAAGATATACCCATAAATAAGTTAATTTTAAAGAAGGATTAAGAATTCATTATTATTGAACGCGGTACCTTCCTCTTTCAGTTAGGAAGTAGACATTTTTTTCCCCGACCATTTCGGATTCTATATATCCTTTCGAAATTAGATCTTCTAAAATCTTTTCCAATTCTGCTTTTTTAAAACCGGGAATACCTAATGGCATCCTTGACTGGTTAGCGATTATCGCAATTCGTTCTAAAAATAGTCTTTTGCCCATGAATGTTTCAAGGATTGTAATTTCATCGTTTGAAAGGCGTTGAAATTGATCATACTCTAAATACCTTTCCTTTAGAGTTTGCGCGAGATCTCTTGTTTCTTGACTTATTTCTTGTTTTTTAACTTCAACATGCTTCAAGGTAACTAAATCTTTCGCAACTGGTGCTCCTTTATGCTCAGAAACTTTATCTAAATAAGCTTTTATTTTCTCTTTTTCTTTGTCCTCTTTTTCAGTAGACTCATTATTTTGATTTTTCATAATATTACCATAAGGCATATAATTATAAAAATTTATATTTAAGTAATGAAAAAGGTCTTAGAGTTAGAAAAAGGAGAAAAAATTTTCATAAGACATTTGAAAAAATCAGATGTCGAGGGTGTATGGTATAATTTTAATGAAGTAATAGACGAGGGTATATATTTACCCGTATTCTTTCCTGTCCGCTCTCAACTTGAAAAAGATTCATGGTATCATAATATCAAAAAAGAAAATGAAATTTGTATTATAGCAGAAAGTCCTCATCTTGAACCACCTTATAATATTATAGGGCAATGCGAAATTTCAAATTCTGAATGGGACGCAGCAGCTCATGTAGGAACTTTAGGGATAATTGTAAGAAAAAGGTATCGGGATTTAACTATTGGGAGAAATTTGATTGATTTTGCTATAAGAGAATCGAAAAAATTAAACAATAAAGAAAAAATCCTCTTAAGTAGTTTTTCCACTAACGAAAGAGCAATCCATCTTTTCAAAAAACTAGGTTTTAAAGTCGTAGGAGTAAGAAAAAAACAATTCTTTATGGATTTGGAATACATAGATGAAATTATGATGGAACTTTGGATTGAAGACTACATCAATAAAAATTAAATCTTCTGAAATTTAGACAGAATATTTAGGGGTATTTAAATCTTTTCTTGAAGTAACACCAACTTTTCGAATCTAAAGGATTCTCATTTAAAAATAGGAAGTTTAAGTTTTTTAGACTTTCAAGATCTTTGTTATTAAATCTTGATATTTTATTTCTACCAAGGTGCAGCATAATCAAATTATGTAGATTCTCCATTCCTTCAAATTCCCTTATATTATTGTTATCTAAATATAATTCCTGCAAATTACTTAGAGTTTCTAAACCCTCAATTCTGTTGACCTTATTGTTAGAAAGTTCTACTTTTTTTAATTCTAATAAATTATCAATACCCTCAATTTTTTCTATTAGATTATTAGAAAGATACAATCCTTTTAATTTATGAAGACTTGATAAATCTTCAATTTTATTAATTTTATTATCATTAAGATATACCCACATTAAATTTTTTAAACATTTTAGTCCAGAGATCTTTTCGATTTGATTAAAGGAAAGATTTAATCTCTTCAATTTCTCTAAATTATCTAGATTTTTAATTTCTGTAATAGCATTATGACTTAAGTTTAATTCTTGTAATTTAGTTAGATGATTTAGGTTGATAATTTCTTCAATTTTATTGTCATTTAAAGATAATTTTCTTAAATTATATAGGCTATTCAACCTCTCTATTCTCTGAATCTTGTTACTTGATAAAATTAATTCTTCCAAATTTCGCAAACTCTCCAAATTCTCGATTCTTACTAATTTATTATGAGATAAATCTAATGTTCGCAATTTCTTTAGAACCTCAAAACCGTCTATCCTCTCAAGGTTATTTCGCTCTAACTGGAGATGTTCTAAATATTTTAAACTTTTTAATCCTGTAATTTCTGAAACCTTATTCAAATTAGAGCTCTCACAATTTAAAGAGATAATTTTTCCTTTTCTGACTGTAACATAGTATCCACATTTATTTGTATAATAGCTATTTAACATTAAGTTAATATAAATGTCAAGAAATAATTCTGGGATGGCTTCATTATAATTAAAAGCATAGATGTTTTTTAGAAATTCACTTATTTTATTTTTAAACTCTTTTTTAATTAATTCCTTAAGGTATTCCACTATCAATTTTCGTGCTTTTACAGTATCTATTGATGCTAGAGCTTTCACCGCAAAAATCCGTTGGTTTACATTATCCAATTTTGTTAATGTATACTCTAACAGAGATATAAGTTTCTTATTATTCCAATATTTTTCTTTTAATATTTGCCCAGCAATTAGTCTTAATTTGATGCTTTCATCAGAAAGAAACAGATGTTCGAAAAATTTGAAATTCTTACCAGTATCAATAGATCCGTAATATTTTAACGCTTTTTGACGTAGAATTGGCTCACTCGAACTATCAATCCATTCTCTTAAAAGAACTAATCCCTCCTTCTTCCCAATTTGATCCAAATTTTCTATAATATAATCCGGATGTAATTCCATTATTGCTAAAAAAGATTCTTAAATTCTCACTTCTCTAATTAATCATATATGATAGAATAACTATAAATCTAACCAGCAAAAATACAATAAAAAAGAAAAAAAGAAAAAATACTAAATATTACACTTTCCCTTAGATTGGTTTAAAAGCATCGATGGATAACTTGAGGTCCCATCTCTTTATATTCTCTTCTGGTAACCCACATTCTGTGGAATGTCTTCAAGGAGCTTAAGATTGAACCACCAATCCATACAGAATACATACGCTCTGGAGGTGCTATAATCTTTACATCAACGCTTTCAGGAATTTGCTCCTTTATTTCTTTGGTTAGGCGTTCTTTGATACCAGGGAACATTGTAGAACCACCAGAAAGAACGATGTTACTATACAGGTCTCTTCGGAGATCAACGTCGCATTCTGAAATTGCGCTTACAATCACATCGTCTAATGGTTCTAATTCTTTACCGATTACACTTGGATTGAAGAAGCATTCGGGAGCAAGGAATCTTTCTACACCAACATTTATTGTTTCGCCATCAGGAAGCATGTAGCTCTTTTCCATCCCAGCCACTTTCTTGGAAAGCATCATTTCTTTTTCAGGATCAATTGCTACATAGCATAATTTTTCCTTGATGTCTCGTACAATTTCTTTTTCTGCAGATGTTGTGAAAGAATATCCTTTTTGTCGGAGAAGTCTTTGTAAATAAGTTGTAATATCTCGACCTGCAAGATCAATTCTCTGGATAGCATGGCTTAAGGCGAAACCCTCGAAGATTGGTACAACGTGGGAAACACCATCACCAATATCTATAACACACCCAGTAGTACGACCAGAAGCGTAAAGACTTAATACTGCTTGCATTGCTACATAAAGAGCAGGTGTATTGAATGTCTCGAACATAATTTCAGCCATTTTCTCACGGTTTGGACGTGGGTTTAATGGTGCTTCCGTCAAAAGAACTGGATGTTCACTTGGATCGATACGCAAATCAGTATAAAAAGTATAGTGCCAGATTTTCTCCATAGCAGTCCAATCTTCAATGATACCATGCTCAACAGGGAACAT
>JBHLKB010000003.1:0-28007 GCA_048887205.1 Candidatus Hodarchaeota archaeon | reverse complement strand
CGGAAAACAGAAATTAAAATGGTTGAACATCATGAAATAAAGGAAATTGAAAAGAAAGATTTAGTTAAAAAAGAAACTACTATTGTTATTTTCACCAAAAACCAGTATATTAAAAGAATCTCATTGGCAGAATACCAAGCTCAAAGACGTGGTGGGCGTGGCAAAAGAGGTATGACTGTACGAGAAGAAGATTTTATTACAGATTTATTTGTTTGTGGTACTCATGACACAATCTTAATTTTTACATCAAAAGGTAGAGTTTATTCAATTACGTGCTTTGACATCCCACTGCAAAAACGAACTGCTCGAGGAAAACCAATAGTTAATTTTATTCCTCTGCAATCAGGAGAAAATATATCGGCTATGATACCAATTAATAACTTCAATACGAATGAAATGCTAATTATGACAACAAAGAAAGGCATTATTAAAAAAACCCCCTTAAAACTATTCTCAAAGTTGAGGAGTACAGGAGTAAGAGCCCAAAGAATAAGAACTGATGATGAGCTAGTAAGTGTTAAAAGGCTCTCAAATGAACTTCAAGACATTTTTATAGCTACTAAATTAGGATATGCTGTTAGGTTCGATGAATCTGAATTGCGAGAATTAGGTCGTAACTCAATGGGCGTTAAAGGTGCAGAATTAAGAGATAATGATGAGGTTATTGATTGTCTTCTTGTCTCTGATGATGAAATAATATTAACTCTTACCCAAAATGCGTATGGTCAAAGAACCTATGTCAAAGAATATCGCAAAACTGGACGAGGAGCTAAAGGTGTTAAAAATATCTCATTGGATAAAACGAAAGATGATAAAGTTATTGCAATCAAAATTGCTAAACGTATGGATTTACTCATTGGAACAGAACAAGGTCAAATGATAAGATTACCTGTGGATTCAATTCGAATTACTCACAGAACGGCTAAGGGTGTAAGGGTGATCAAATTATATGAAAATGATTTCGTGGTAGCTATCGGAAAATGTGAACAAGAAACTTAAGATTACTAAAATTCTTCTTTATTATTTTTTTAAATTATAAGAAAAATATTGAAATTCAATCAAAATTAATAGTTCTTAAAAAATTATTTGAGGTGGTCAATAATTTATAAAAAAATATTGTTAGCTACTGATGGATCATTTCATGCTAATAATGCTACTGAACAAGTCATTGAATTTCAAAAACAATGGAACTGCGAAGTAGTAATATTTCATTCAACTAAACATCATAAACTTCCAATACGGCTTTATCCTGATGAAGCTATTCCTATTGAGATCTATCGCAATATAGAAGATGTAAGTAAAAAAGCAGGAAAAGAATTGTTGGATAAAGCAAAATATATCTTTAGTAAAGAAGGATTGAAAGTTGAAACTCGTTTAATTGAAGATTTTGCTCCTGAAGTATATATTAGAAAAATTGTGGAGGAGGAACATTTCGATCTTGTTGTTTTAGGTTCTAAAGGTCATCATTCTAAATTAAAGGAGATTTTGTTAGGAACAGTTTCTACGAAAGTTGTAAATAGCGTTCCTTGTGATGTTTTACTAGTAAAATAAGTATATAATAGCCTAGACAATAACTTTAGATTAAGTTTTATCATCAAGATAGGGAATAAGGCAAAGAAAAATTAAATTAACCTTTCCTAGATTTTCAATTCCATGTTTTTCATTAGGAGGAATAAACAAAAAATCACCACTCTCTGCAATTTCAATTTCATTTTTATCATTATAGAATTTCCCCTTACCTGCTAAAATATAAATTTCATGTTCTTGAGGGTGATTATGAAGAGGAACTTTTTGACCCGTTTTTATTTCGAATCGTCTCATAGCAAAATTTTTAGCACCTAAATTTTTATCAATTAACCATCTTATTGAAACGTCCTTAACTGCTGTTCCATCACTTAAAATCGCCTGTTTTTCTTCAACCTCTTTATAATTCTTTTTTAACATAAATAAAAAAAAAATCTAAATCTATTAAACTTATATTATCCTCATCTTTTCTCTGGTTAAGAGATACAGCCAATTAAAAAAGCATGATACTTTTATGGAGTTAAACATATTTAATGAATAATAATTGTCGATTATTTAGGGTGAATAATATAGATCTTACTAAAATTCTTAACCAAGTCCCAGAATATAAAGAATTCATGACAATTGCTGAATTGAATGCTTCAAGTAGAAAGTTGGCAAAAGAATTTGACTATGTAGACTTGAAAGAAATTGGCAAATCTCGAGAAGGAAGAATAATATATTGTCTAAAAATTGGAGAGGGAGAAAATAATGCGCTTCTTTTTGGCTTTCCGCACCCCAATGAACCAATAGGTAGCATGAGTTTAGAGTTCTTGTCACGTTTTTTAGCAGAAAATCCAGAATTTACCAAAGAAACTGGTTATACATGGTATTTAATTAAAGCAATTGATATAGATGGAGCTGTACTGAATGAAGGATGGTTTAAAGGAGAATTTGACCCTATAAAGTATGCTAAGCATTATTATAGATGTTCACAGTCTGATCAAGTCGAATGGTCATTTCCAATTATTTACAAAAAACTTAAATGGGAAAAACCACTGCCAGAGACTCAAGCTTTAATGCGTTTATTAAATGAATTAAAGCCTAAGTTCATGTATAGTCTCCATAATTGGGATTTTTGTGGTGTTTATTTTTATGTTACTCGTGAAGTTGGAAACCTTTTTACTGATCTCACTAAATTTGTCAAAAATGAAGGATTACCTTTACATCTAGGAGAACCTGAAGTACCATTTAGAAAAATTCTACATGATGCCATATTCCAGAATGAAGGTGTTAAAGAGTTTTATGATTTTGTTGAAGCTAAAGGTATAGAGAATCCTCAAGAATTTGTAAAATCTGGTACTTCTTCATGGGATTATCTAAAAAGTATCGATAATAAGGAGAGTTTTACTCTAGTTTGTGAGTTACCTTATTTCTACCACGATTCGATAGGAGATAATTCCTTAAGTGAATTTGAAAGAAGAGATGTCCTTCTCCAAACATTGGAATACAATAAGAACAACTATAAACATGCTAAGAGAGTTTTTAATAAAATAAGGAAATTTTGCGATAAAACTACAAGGATATTCCTTGCAGTAGATGATTATATTAAAATTACACGTCCGAATATTGATTCTTCTATTTATGAAATTAAAAATTCCTCAATATACAACGGAAAAGCGACAGTTGCCCAAGCTTTTGATTCAAATATTGCTCGTAGATATGTACGAAGTTTGTTAATGATATCGATGATTCCAAGACTATGTGAAGAAGCCATAATAAATCACCCAGAATATGAAATTGAGATTGCCAAAATCAAATATGACTTAGAACAATGGATTGAACAAAAAATCAATAAATTGCTAAGTGGCATTCAATATAAAGTTATCCCCATCCAAAAACTGATACGAGTTCAAGTCGGAAGTGCTTTTATCACCTTAGAAAACTTGTTAAAAGAATAATAATAAAAATTATTTAGAGAACTATTTATATTAAAATAATGATATGATTACAACGATAATAACCATAACTTAAGATTAAATTAAAATAAATTTAAATTAAAGAATATTAATTATGACTAGTATTTGTTTCGATCAATCTCACAATAACAAACTGACAATTGAAAACCCAACTTTTACAGACTTTATTCAATATTTGTTTGATTCTAATTTCAAATTAGGGAAAATTGAAGCAGGTGTAACTTATAAAAAATTAATTAAGTATGACCTATTCATAATAGGGGTCCCCAACCTGACACCCCTCGATTCCTATGAAATTAATGATTTAGTTAAATATGTTAAGGATGGAGGGAGCCTCCTTGTTATAAACGATGGTGGTGGTGATTATGAAAATAAGAATAATCTAACGGAATTAACTAAGAATTTTGGTATAACTTTTAATTCTGATATATTATTCGATAATAAAAATTTCTCAAAAGATAATTCTCATCCTATAATAAAGAATTTTAAAAGTCATTTTATTACACGAGATGTGTCACAAATAATTCACTCTAATGGATGTACTTTAACAATTGATAAATCCATTGAAGATGATAAAATTGATGTTAATAGTATAGCATTTTCCTCCGAAAATACTTCATGGCATAGATTTTTTACAGGGGTTGGATGGCAAGATGAATCAGAACAACTCCTTCCAATCATAGGTGCTACCCACTATGATTTAGGAAAAGTTATTGCTATTGGAAATCTCTCAATATTTTCAAGTTTAGACAAATCATATGGCATAAGGTCAGCTGAAAACCTTAAATTAGTTTCAAATATGATTTCTTGGCTATTAAATAAAGCAGGATCCGAAGAGGAACAATTAATAAAACCTATATTCACAACAGTTGCTGTTAATCAAGACCTTTTTTATTGGGTTAAAGATATGATAAAAACAGGAAAATGGAAAAATTTCGACGAAGTTATTAATTTTGCATTAAAAGGTACAAAAATCAGAATGAAAGAAGCTGAGAAAAATGATCAAAACCAATAAAGAAGAATTATTAATTGGAATAATTGGTGATACGCACTTACGATCAAAAGAGCCAGATATCCCACTACAAATAATAGATGATTTTCAAGAGAAAAAAATTGATTATTTAATTCATGTAGGAGATTTTACAAGTTATAATGTATATGAAAAACTTCAAAATATTTTTGGAAAGGAGAAAGTTATTGGAATTGTTGGGAATATGGATGATTCAAAAATATCGAAGGAATTACCCGAAAAAATAGAATTAAGTTTATTTGGACATAAAATCTTTATAACCCATGGTTTAGGTGGACCAACAAATATTATTGAACGCATAAATAAAAGATTCGATTTATCTCAATATGATGTTATCATCTTTGGTCATACTCACAGACCTTTCAATGAAACTTATGGAGATGGAAAATTATATTTTAGCCCAGGATCACCAACCGACAAAAGATTTACTGATATTAATTCTTATGGATACATAAAAATATCTCAAGAAAAAGTTGAGCCAAGCGTTATTTATTTATAATTTAAAATGCTGACTCTTCTTAAATTAGTAAATAAATTTGAGAATTGAAAGATATTTTTGAAAGAGTGATTTAATTGGGAGATTCATTTGAAATGGAACTGAGTAAAATACAACCTAGTCAGTTATATATAAGTGAACAAAAACTTACTAAAGTTAAGGAGAAATTTAATTCTCAACATAGATCCTCATTGGACTTAATACCCATAAAAAAATTAGGAAAAATTATATTTTATACTGATGGTCATACGAGGGCCTTTGCTGCGTATCAAGCAGGTTTTACAAAAATCCCAGTAATTTGGGAAGATGAAGAGTTAGATTGGGACCTATACCAAATATGTATAAAATGGTGTAATGATGAAAGCATATATTCAATTGCTGATTTAAAGGATCGAATTATTGATCAAAATGACTATGAACTTCTATGGTATCAAAGGTGCAATAATCTACATAAAAAATTAACAATAAATAGAACAGAGAAAAAAATTTTCAAAAATATATAAAATAAATTGATTAAGCAGTTTCCATCGTTTTTCCTGAAAGCTTCTTATAATGATTAAGTACGGCTTGGCGAGCTGCGTAGACAAAAGCTCTTTTCACATTTACACCCTGTATTGCTATCGTCTCATAAATCAACACATGATCTAATTTTGCTGTATCAAGTGCTTGACGTATTTTAGAAATTTCTACAATATCTTCTAGGTCACGTTTATTAGCTAAAACAACAGTTGGCACTTCAGGTGGATCAAAAGCTGCAGGTGGTACTAACTTATCTCCATAAAATCGAAGTAATTCTTTTAAACTCCATATATTTTCACCCCATTGGTCAATTAATGAGTCCCATGTAAATATAACAGCATCTGTTCCCTTGAGAACTGTTTGGCGTTGAAATTTATGTCTCCGCTGTCCAGCAACAGTATAAACTTGAAATACTACGTTTGAAACCCTCGCAACAACACGATCGAAAAAAAGTGTTCGACCAGTTGGGTCTTGTATTTGTTGCATATCCCCTGTTGCTAAGCCTTCACGTTTATAAACCCAATCAAGGGCTGTGGTTTTACCGCCTAAACTAGGTCCATAAAAGCAAATTTTAAACACAAGGGTCCCATCTCCTCGACGACTTGGCAAATATATCAATCCTCGCTTTTAAATATGCAAAAATTATAAAATAAATCTTATTAATTCTATAAAAGTCTTGTAATATAAAAATTTGCAAAAGAAAAGTTTTGCGATTTTTAAGTATTGAAGGTATTGTTCTTATATGTATTTAGCTCTAATATCTAAATACTATTAAGCTGATGTGATCTAAAATAGTTTATATAAAATTTTACCAACTACATTATCATAATCCGATTCAAAAAGAATTGGATCCTATTTTTTCGAGACTTTTAAATGTATTTATGTAAAGATGATTATAATATAGACTCAGCAAATTTTATCAGAAAAGATTATAAATTAGTATAATCAAAAATACAAAGAATTATAAAAGTTGTAAATTGAACGTTTTGTTAAATTAATGGAATAGACATTCCACTTGTATCATTGGGAACATCACCATTTTTTGGAGCCCCAACTTTTGGAGCAAGAGGTCTAGCATTCCAAGAAAAATTTATGAACAAAGCTGCCACAATATTGGAGGTTGAAGAAGCACAAGTTTCAACTAAGATTGTCTTAAATGCTTTACAGAAATAATTTAATAAAATGAGCGAAATATTATATGTAATTGGAGAGAAAAATCTGTTTAAGATATTATCCTTAATAAAAAGGATTATGATATTTTTTTTTCTCTTCTTTATATAAGGTTTTTAGTTTGATTTCTTTATCTATTAGACCTTCAATATGACACAAATATTCATATTCATCTTTTAAACATAGAGTTATAGCAACTCCTTTTTTTCTCATCCGTGATGTACGCCCTATTCGATGGACATAATTATCAGGAAACTTGGGAACATCATAGTTTATAACATGGGAGATATTTTCTATGTCGAGACCTCTAGCTGCCACATCAGTAGCAATGAGTAAATTAATTTTATGTTCCCTAAATTCAGAAAGTATTTTTTCTCTTTGAAATTGTGATAAATTTCCTGAAATAACTCCTATTCTAAAATTAATACCTCTATAAGCTTTTAGTCTTTTTTCTAACCAAGACGCTGTTTTTTTTGTATTTACAAAAACTAATACATGTTTAGGTTTTTCAATCTTTAAGACTCTTATAAATGTTTTAAATTTATCTTCAAAGCGTTCAATAAGATAATAAAACTGCCTTGTAGCACCAACTGTTAAACTGTCTCGACTCAAATTTAAGAACTTAAATTTATTCTTTGTATATTTTTGGACAAGCTTCCTCATATCATAATCTAACGTTGCTGAAAAAAGCATAAATTGGTATTCCGTTCGAATCTTAGTTAAAATATATTTTACGTCAGGAGCAAAACCCATATCCCATAAGCGATCTGCTTCATCTAGAACAACAAATTGAATATTTTTAAAAGAAAGCTCCTTTCTCTTATAAAGATCAATAATTCTACCCGGTGTTCCTACAATGATATTAACACCATTCTTCAATTTGTTAATTTGATTATTTATAGAAACACCACCATAAATGGTCATTGATCTAATTCTATGATTTCCTAATTCCTTGATAACACTATTTATTTGCTTTGCAAGTTCTCGTGTTGGAACTAGAATTAAAACTTCATTGTTAATATATTTTAACTGCTCAATAATAGGCAAAATGAAGGCTAGTGTTTTACCACTCCCTGTTCGAGCTTGTGCCATTATATGATTGCCATCTAAAACAAGTGGAATCGCTTCCTTTTGGACAGGAGTAGGATAAATTATGTTTAATTTTTTTAGTGCGATAGTATTTTCTTGATTAATACCTAAATCTTCAAAATTCAATTTTAATATTCACTAATAACTTACTATTTTACGCTCTTCTTCAATTAAAATAAACAATTCATGAAAGAAAAAGCTTTCTATTTAAATAATTAATTAAAAACTACATCATTCATTAGTTTATCTAATTTTAATAATCTTTGATTAATAATGGTTCTAACTTTTTCAGAATTTATTTTTGGATTGTTTAAATACAAATCTTGAACAACATTTTCACATTTTTTCCCCAATTTTGCTAATTCTTTATGTAACAAGTTATCGTTATTATATAGGGGAATAGGGAACATAAATGGTCTTTTATGAATATGCCTTGAGCTTTTAATCATCTTAATATTATGGGTTAAAATCGGTGAGTTCAAAATTGCAGATAAATAATACGCTTCGTTTTGAGAATTAGTAGAATAATAATAATTTTCAGATCCGATTATAATTCTCTGTCTCTTATTATTTATGACAGCCGCTTTCAAATTAGAGCCACTAGCATTATATACGATAATAAAAGATTTGTTTTTGAATTGCTTTTTTAATTTATTCCAATAATTTAAATTCGCATACAAACTATTTATACTGCTTGTTTCTTTTTTATGTTCCTTATAAAATTTATTTATCTCTTTATAGAATCTTAACGCTTTAGGATAGCCCTTTAGAAATTGAACGTTATAATCAAAATTGTGGTTAATTGGGAGGAACACATTCTTTTTATCTTTTACAAAGAATGGTATTAAATCTTTATTTAAAAATGTTTTAAATTGAAACTCACTTTCGATTTCTTTTCTTTGAAATCGGTATTTCCATTTTTTTTTTGCCCGTGATAATACATCTGAATCAGATCTAATAATGATTGTGCTTGCTCGTTTTTCTTCGATTTTAAAAAATACTAAACTTCTTGGAACTAATGTTGCCCCTTGAAAAAATTTATCTTTGTAAGTGCTTTTTTTAGGATTATTTAGAAATTTTAATTCATTATTAGGCAATATTAATTTAGCACCATTATCTTCAATTCTTAAACTATTGTACATTGTTTCTTCCTGTAATTCTAATTTATAGTTGAGGAGTTTAGTTTTAATCGGATATTTCTCATAAATTATAATTTTATTGTCTTTTCCAATATATTCCGCTTTCAAACAAATATGATTTACATTAAAAAAGTAATTATTAGGAAAATCCCAAATTTCTAAGTTATTAAAAATGGAAAAACTCCTAAATTTAAAGCAATGGTCACCGTTTAAAACACTCTTAGTGATGACAAAAAAGATTTTTCCGTTTAATTTTAAAAATTTCAATGGAATAGCATAAAAAAAAACAGCAGCTAATTCTATATGTGTAATATATTGACTTGGGGGCTTAATGCCTAAATTTCCTGATAATTCCCGAATTTTAACTTGATACTCTTTTATAAAGATATCTTTATAAGTCAACCAAGGTGGATTGCCTATCACCAAATCGAATGAATTATACAACTTTTTGATATTAAAATTAGTTTTTTCTTCATAAAACTCAGGAAATAATGAATCAATTAAAAAAATATTGAAATCTGGTATCTTATAATTTTCTACATCAAAATTTTCTAGAAGCAATAAAAAAATATTAAGTTTCGTTGTCATAATCGCCAATGGATTAACATCAAATCCATATACATTAGAGATTGCTTTAGATTTTAATAATATTGATTCTGAAGAGTCGATAATTTTAATTATTGCATTTACCAAAAAATTACCTGAACCACATGAAGGATCTAGGATTTTAGATCCAATTTTATACACATCATCAATCATTATTTGAACTAGATTTGAAGGAGTGAAGAATTCTCCTATTTTATGTCTAATATCAGATAGAAAAACTTCTTGATATAAGTTGCTAAATAGGTCCTGTTTAGCATATTTTGAATTTTTAATCTCAATATAAATAGTTTTAAACAATTCTTTGTGGAATACTGTCCAAAAAAAATAATCAAATTCAAATATGAATTTTAAATCTTTTTTAACATATTCATCATAAACAGCTTCGAAATTTAGATTTTTAGAATGAGACAATTTAGAAATTATAATTATTTTTAAAATATGAGTAAAGTATGTGTGTTTTAGAAATAGCTCAGGTGTAAGATTATGCCCATAAATATTTGTGAAGACTTCTCTCCATTCTTTATATTTTTTTTCATAAAATATTTGTTTGTGAGTTTGTTCTTTAAGAAAATTTATAGATTGGACAAATATTTCAGATTTTTTCCCTAATAACTCAGAAATAACTTGAGAATTTAATAGATTTTTATTTTCTGCCATTTTTTATCTTATAAACAAATCCTTCTTAAAAATTTCAATAGTATTATCTAGGACAAATAAAATATTAACTCTATCTAGTAAAAAATGAAGATAAAAAAGAAAACTTATTTTCTCATAAATGTAGGAAGCATCAAGGAAAAAATTTCAGCAATCATTCTTAACTTTGATTTCTCTTGTATTTTTGTTACAATTAAAATTGATTTGGATAACTCTTCTTTATCCAATGATCCCCCCGCATAAATCGCTTGTTCAGTATTAAATACTAATAGAAATTTCACGTTAGGGTTATTTATTACACTGATTCCCTGAGTAAGTTTTAAATCATCATAAATTTGTATATAATTTTTTGGGATATCACTTCGATCATTAGTAATCAGAAGAACTGGAATCCCTCGTTCAACAATCTGCTTAAGTTCCTTTGCATAAAAGTTATCTACCATAGGAGTTACGATATTCAATTGATCTTTAGTTGAATTAATTAGATTTAATAAAAGATCATTAAGCACATTTTTCTTTTCTTGACCTCCAGAAGATTCAATTGAAAACATTCCTACTAATGACATTATTTTATTTTCTAAGTTATTTATTTGTTCTTTTAATCTCTTGTTCTCAACTCTTAGCTCAATAAGTCTGTCTGACATTATCTATCAACTCTTTTTTCTTATCTATAATGAATAATTTAAAATATATTTTTTTTTAATTATTTTTATTACTCTTTTCTAATAAAACATTTAAATTTAAAAACCGATTCTTTTCCATGGTTTTCCGAAAAGTAAATAGCTAGAGATAGCTAAGCTACTTCTTAGATCTATTCTCGTAATACCTATTTCTGAAGTTGCATCCTTAACCTGTTGTTCTAGAATACTTTCCATCTTACTTGCTATGCATTTTTGACGAGCCTTTAGAAGAGAAACTCCTTGACTTTTATTATTAAACAAATTTATAAAAAAATTAGAAATAATTTGTTTTGTTTCATTATTGAAAATTGGATAGTTCTTTGAAATGATACCAGTTATCTTATTATAATCAAATTGAGATACGATCTCCCCAAAAGTTTTTAGAGTGTTTCTTATTCTTTTCCCTTCAATATTATACACTTGGGAATTAAAAAATATTAAGGGTTTATTTTTAGTAATATTTTGACTTAAAATCTTATTTATTTCATTAAAAGTTATAATTTGATTATCATTGGTAAGGAAAAAGCTATTTTTCGGGCTCCATTTAGAATAAAAAATATTTCCTACGAATACAATAATTTGATACATGTCTGAAGATAAATTATATAGTATGTTTTCTTTTGTTGAATTAGCTCCTATAAGAGTAGCAATCTGATCGATTTCAGCTCTTTGATTAAAGAAATTTATTAAATAATTTAATTCATCTGCACCAGCTTGAAAAGGAAAGATTAAATCCTTTTGCCTTGTTTTTTCATTCCATTTTAAAGGACTTTTAGAATTAATTGAATCGATTATTAGAATATTATATCCCTTCTCAGTGGATTCATTTAGCAGAGCTTCAAAATCTTTTTGCTCAAACTGAACTCCTTTAAGTGGTAAATCATCAACAATTACTTGGTATCCACTTGAGTATTTCAATAAGAAAAAATTATTATCATAGATAAGATCAAAAGGAATAGTCATATTATCCAGTATATAATAAGTCTGAGGTATAAAATCTAAGCTTTCTATTTTAAATGCCTTAAAAAAATTTCTTATTAATTTTGGGAGGAAAATATATAATAATTCACCAAATTCTCTCAAACTAAATTTGAATTTACGATCTTCAGATTCATAGAAAAGTTCATTATATAGCTCAATAATTTGGGCATCATTCCAAAATTCATTAGTAATGTTTCCCTCTATTAGCTCATCGTTAACAGATATCATCCTAAATGAAATCCTCCCTTTAGAGTTGATTCTTAAAATTAACTGTTTAATAGCAAAATCTTTATGAAATGATTGTGGAATATCATTATTATCATCAAAAACATAGATTTCTTTTTTTATTGGTTCAATCTCGTTATGTAATGTCACGAGATCTGTTAATATTTTGTTAAAACCATTATCTAAATAGGGTATTATTTTTTCTGCGATACTATAATTTTGCTCTTCAAACAGCGCTCGATAAAACATCATTCTCCAAAAATCACGTTGTTCTAAGGAGAAAAACATGGATTTGAATTGCCACAGTATATTGCATGTATAAAAATAATGAAAAATTTGAGCATTTTTCTGTGGTAATTTTAGGTGAGTGTTTAATTTCTCTAAAGATTGGAGTAAGTATTTCTTTTCTTTCATATCAACAAATCTTTTGCAGGCTTCAACCCATAATTCGATTAAAATATTATCATAGGATAAATCAGTTTGATATATAAATAAATCCTCCAAGAAATCGTAAATCTCAAATGCAATTTCAAAACGATTTCTATTCATCGAGAAGTTAATGAATTTTCTTATGTATGTAACAGCATCGGCGAAGGATTGGTATTCTTGAACTTTTGAGAAGATATTGCGAATAAATATAATAATCCAAGAATATTCCCCAATATCATTTAAATAATATATCAACTCTTCAAGATCAGCCAATATAGTACTAAAACTCCTTTCATTAATTGCAATTCTACTGATACTACTGAATTCATTTTTTAAATAGCCTGGAAGTCGATTAATTAATGTCTTATTTATTTTTCCTACAAATTCGGCAGAATCCTCCATTAAATTATATTTTAAACAAACATCTTCTAATAATATATAAAGAAATAACGCTCGCTTACTCGGTTCTATATTAAAAACTGTTTTTGCCAATATTTCCATACTCAAATGATAATATTCTGATGGAACAACTGATTTCCTTAAATAAGTCTGTAACATTTGTAATTCGATTAATTTTTGGAAATCGTCTTTTTCATGTAATTTTGCTGAGAATGAATTAATAAATTTTGTGATACCAGTTTGGGATAAATCTTCCATTTTAACAAATTTCTTAAGAAGATTTGTGCTGAAGTTAGAAAATAAATAGAAATCATCTAATTTGGATAAGAATGAAAAAAATCTTTTATAAGCATCAATATATCTAATTAAATCAATTTCAACTTTTCCTTCTTTATGTTTTGCCAGTGAATTTAAGTATATCCACCATGAATTTGAAATGATCATAATTAACTGATGCTTTTTCTGAATGTCTAACCAATCACTTCTCTCTATTTCAGAAGTTAAATTATCAAAAACCCGTGACGCCCATTTATGGTTTGCAGAAAAAAGTAGTTTACGAGCAGTAATAATTTTACTTTGAAAATTAGTCAAAAACTCTTGCTTTGTTTCAGCGGTAACAGACATGATTATTTACCCATCTATAGTTTAATTTTCATTTTCAGATTTTTGCTCTTGTTTAGAAATGTCATAACTGGGATTCTGTATCCATCCTTGTCTAAGCTTCCCCTGACTAAACAGAAGGGAAGCACCTATCCACCCCATATTTTCTCTTCCAGAAGCAGCAATAATATTTATTTTTTCTTTCAGCCTCTCTGAAAAATATTTTGAGATTTCAATTTTTAATCTTTTATCTAATCCGGATATTAAACTTCCACCACCAGAAATGATAATATTAGACAATAAATCTTCCCAATTTTCACGATCCCAGAACTTAATAACTTTTGAAATTGCTTCAGGTAAGCCAATATAATCAATATGAATTAATGAGGGGTTAAATAGTGGTTCAACGAGCAAAAATCGTTCCGTATTAATTTCTAAAGAGGATCCATCCGGTAAATCAATAGTTCTATTGTATTTTGTTAAACCATCCTTAACTCTTTTTATTTCGGCATCTAGATCCAAAACACATAATGATAATTTATCTTTGATCTCCTTAGCAGTTACATTATCAAGATTAAGTGTTTTTCCAGAACTTTTTTGTGTTAATATCAAATTCAGAAGGTATTTTGTCAATTCTTTGCCCGCTATTGGATACGTATCTCTTGCCATTGCATTTGAGAATCCGTGTAGAAATGTGGTGATATTTGTGTTCATTTCACCCATATTTATGACAACACCAGTAGTTTTTCGTAGTGTGGCTAATATCCCTTGATTTTCCGCCAAAAATAATAATGAAGGAAAATCAAATGCATTAAAAAAAATATCCTGTAACTTAGTTTTTTCTAGCTCAGATATATAAAAAGGAGATATTATGATAATAGGTTGTTTAAAATGATATTCTTCACTGATATTTAGTTGTTTATAATGATGATAGAAGAATTTCATGAAAATTTGATAATTATTTTCTTTTTTGAATTCATGAATTTTAAGTATATTAGAGTATTTTAAAGCATCATGCCCAAATAAACGGTTTTCAGCATTCTTCTTAGTGATAAAGATATCCTCAAGACCATCAATTACATCTGAATTAAATAAATAATCAGTATTATCAACGTAAACACTAGGAGCAATAATATCAGGGAAATCATTGCCTGCCCAACCTAAACGAAAATTATCACTCCCTATATCAATAATTAGTGGACTTTCTTGTTTTTCTATTTCAATAGACATGGTAATTTTATTAAAGACGTATCTTTAAGTCATCCGTCTTAAGTTTTGAATTATTTAGCTTTGATTAGTATTTTAATTCATGAACAAATTCATCTGTGACTCGTTTTAGTTGATATTCTTTAATTTGAAGTTCGAGTAGGCCTAAAACGCGTTTAAACTCACCAGACATGGATTCTATGTCAACTTCTGCAACTTTTTCAATCTCATTTCGCTTAATTTTAAATTGTTCTAAATTATCTTGAATTTTTTCAAATATGTTGTTTATTGAAACTACAAGATCATCTGTATTTTTTTTTGTAATTTTTCGCATTTTTCGTAAGATACTTAAAATAATAGAAATTGACATCTCCCATCTATCATAATTCTCATAATAACTCGCTAATAAACCTTCAAAAAACTCTGTCAATTTTAAATAAATACTCCCTTTTTCGATTTTTGAAGGTTCCTTTTCAGGTGAAGGAGTTGGGGATAATTTTTTTACTTGTTCTGTTGGTTTTTCCTCTACAGAATGTGTTATTGATATTTTTGGTTTTTCTCTTTTATCTGGAGTAATTGAAGATTTTGTTTTTTCTTTAAC
Source organism: Candidatus Hodarchaeota archaeon (assembly GCA_048887205.1). Classification (GTDB taxonomy): domain Archaea; phylum Asgardarchaeota; class Lokiarchaeia; order Sigyniarchaeales; family SOKP01; genus Loki-b32. The sequence continues at coordinate 12,701 of JBHLKB010000003.1, read as the reverse complement.
CTCAGGAATTAATGAAGTTCTTGGTTTTCTCTTTTCTAGTGTCCTTTGAGCCAATGGAACATCTTCTAAAACATATGCTTCAGCTATTCTACTCTTAGATTCATGTGATAATTTTGGTGTAACTTTTAATTCTTTATCTCTTTTTGGATGGACAAATCCTTGTCCTTCAGATACTCCTTTTAATAATGTCTGTAATGTGGTTTCTGTTGTTTTTGCTGAATTTAATGCTAGATCTAATGAATAATCTGGGATAAGCTCAGCCTCTTCCTCAATATCATGGACCTTTTTTTTCTTTGGGGTTTTCTTTTTCTTTTTTGCCATCCAACTCACTTCTATTTAATTTATTACTCTGATAAGAAAAATTTGTGCTAGTCCAACGGAAAAACATCAACTTTTAATGCTTCTCCTTTTTCTACTAATGTATTTCTAAAATTTTCTATGCTCTTGGGGCTCTCGGATATTGCTGTCCACACTGCTGTTTTGTCCTTTTCAATGATCACTGCTTCACTATATACAAGGCTGAGATTCTCTTCTGCGAAAATATCTACTAATTTCGCCAATGCACCTGGGATATCTTTCATTATAATTTTTAGCTTAATAAGATTGCCTTCGTCTTTTAAGCCAATAGGAGTTATTCTTATTTCTTTTGTTTCTGAATCGCTAACTAACATTAATTGTGAATTTGTTGTGAGACCTAGATTTTTTCTTGTCACTAAAGGTAATACTATTCGTCCTCGATTATCAATTGTAATAATTTTTACATCTTTCATATTTTTTATGATCGTTTTAATGCTATAAATTTCTAACTATATTTTATGGATATATTTTTATTATATTTATTATCAAAATTATTATTAATAACTTTAATGCAATCCTAAATAACTATAAAACAATAATTGAAACATAGAGTAAGTAAAGATTTGAAAAATATCCTGAGATTTTGATTTTATCAGCAAAACTAAAAGTATATTAAAAAGTAAATAAATTGATCTATTATCATATTTTAAATTCCTATTCTTTATGAGCTTTCAACTTAACTGTCAAATCTCTAGCTCGTTTGGAATACCAGATCAACAGTTCTCCTGCATCTTCTGGTTTAAAATATTCACCACCACATAAAGCAGCTGCGCGTGCCATCAATGCATCATCAGGATTGCCCAAACCAACGATATACGCGACAACATTCGGATTATCAGCTAATTTTTTGATTTCATTGAAGAAAGCATCACCATCAGTAGGAACACCATCAGTAAGTATGACAACCATCGTAGGTTGGTCTGGATTCATCTTTTGAAATTCATCCAATACATTATGAGCTTGTATTATTGCAGAACCCATATTTGTGGCTTGTCCATAGGCATTTCCTATTCGATCCACAATCATTCGTGCAGCATCTTCAAGTACACCCTTTTTCCCACTCGCAGAATCCATATAGAAACTACCTCCAAAAGGCAATATCTGGGCTTCATCAGCAAAACGAATAACTGAAACTTTTTCTCCAAAACCTCTTCCTACTTTTTCGCTTAAAAATAGAACAGCCGCGAATGCTGCCGATATCCTGCGAGGTATGTTGATTCCATCTTTGAAATGTTTTAGGAACTCTTGAATTTCTCTAGATTCCATTGCAGCTTTTATGCCCTCAATTGCAGGTGCAATATTGGTTACAAACACATCTCTAGCCATCATTGAACGACTTATATCTATTATTAAAATAGCATTAAATGGTATTAATCCTACAGGGCTTAAAGATAGAGTTGTATTTGGGGTGACCTTGGCAAAAATATCTCCAATCAAATCAGGAACCGTATCGATAATAGAACAAGCAATGTTTACAGCGGACCATCTCAATTTTATACCTTTAAAAATTATATAATTTGAAATCCAGGCCTTCATTGAAGCCACATTTTCTCGAGCAGTACTTATTATTTCCCACATATTTTCGCCTGAAATCGGTGAAATACCCAAAGAAATACTTTGAAGTGGGATTATTGTTCTTTGATTTTTAGATACTTTTACTTCAAAACTACCTATTCCTGAAGCTTCAAGTATTTCACTATCAATTATTATAGAGTTATCTGGGACTGATTCTAAGATTTCTACTTTTCCAGCTCCCATTGCCCCAGTAAGCTCATCTTCAAATGCCAAGATATCATCCATTTGAATTGAAAGTGTATGCTGAGTTCTAGGACTAACCTTTGCATATCCCATTAAATTAGGCTGTGATTGCACTTCAAGCATTACTTCTGAAGCCTTTTGTATGGGTGGTTCGGTAGAATATATAACAATTTGGTCTGCTTGAATATTGGTATCTTCATATGTATCCATGCTCATTTTTATTTCATTCGTACTAATATTTGCTTGATCTATTCTTGCTGAACCCATGGATCTTGTCAATGGGTCTTCCCATGCTATTAACATTCCTTGACCTAGACCTAATTGTTGAAGAATATTGGGATTCAGTTGTACTCTCCCACCTTCTATAGTATTATCTAACATAGGAGTAAGAATTATTCCATTTTTCTGGCGTTGCAGCATATTAATATCAATTTTATTTGGAAAGGGTTCAACAGGTACAGCAGGTTCTACCATTGGTTGTCCTAAACTAGGTTGCGGCATTTCCATAGGAGGAGGAGGACGAGAGGGTAAAGGTGATAATGAAGGTTGAGGTGCTGGTGTGGGTTGAGGAACTGGAGTAGGTGGGGGCGTTAATGAAGGTTGAGGTATTGGTGTGGGGTGAGGAGCTGGAGTAGATTGTGGTGTGGGAACTTTTGGAACTTTTAATGTTGGTGTGAGTGATGTTGCCGCACTAATAGGACGTACAGTTAACTCAACACCCGAAAATTGTAAATCATCAAGTATATTTTTGGCAAATTGACCGGCAAAATCCAGAATTGTATCAGAAATCTCAATCATTGCTGTTTTTTTCATATTATTTTCAATATTCAAAACTTCTACCGAATCTCCTTTCTTAACTCCTAATTTGTTTGCATTTGAATGGCAAATAATAATTTTATCTTTAATTTCAGTGCTCGCATCAACAAATAGTTTAATCTCTGACATTTTATTTCCTTTAAATATCTAAATTATTATAATATATTATAAGTGTTTAAGCTTAAAATTTCTATCAACAATTATTTATTTTCGTTATATATAATAACCTAATATCAGTATAAGATCTTTATCTAAACATGATATTACTATCAACATAATTTTCTTTATATTAAAATTTAACATTAATGATTTATTCTGATAAAAATATGGTCACTTTGAAGAGAAATTTTGCATTTTCTCTAATAATTACTGATTTCTATAAGATTTTTATTCAGTTAATGGATAACGTTTTGAAATCTCGGAACTATAATAACGGAATACTTTTACAATCTTACCTAGATCAGCAATTTGTCTTGAAGCTCCCATTAAAAAAAATCTTCCAGCAGCACTAAGTATTATAAATCCATTATCACCACGTAATACAACCTCAAGCATATTAGTATAACCTAGAGACGCAACGGCATCAGACCCACTTTGAACTACAACAGCACTCAAACTTGAAAATAAGTCTGGATCGACATTATAACCAGGAATTGCGGAAAATGCTAAACGTAATCCTTCTCTTGTTACTAATGCTAAAGCCTCCAGTTCGCTGTACTCTGTTATGCTTCCTAAAAATTTGGATAGTGCACTAGCTTCTTCAGGTGTTAAATCTGACAATTTTAACTGGAATTAAAATTTATTTTCAATTAATAATATTTAAAAAATTTAACCTTAAAAATTTATATTTCTAATTTCAAATATTGGATTAATTGAAGTGTAAAGCCTTTTATTTTTCTTTAAAAGTTCAAAAATATTAAGAATGAAGTATAAATGAATTCTTTTTTAATTACCTTCTAGTTGTTCTTTTATTTGTTCTTTTAACAACTCTCTTTTACTTTTAGCTTCTACTGGTATAGCCTTAGTATTAGAACGTTTAAGAAACTCGATAGCGATGATTTTACCATTTTCACTTAAGATTCTTGGAGAATAATCCTCAGCGAAGAATATTCCTTCAGGGATTGAGCCCACTTTGGAAATTTCCTTAGTAACTTGTTTTTTTCCAAGAAACTGTTGTACCTTTTCGACAATAGAGTAGGCATGGTTCCCAATAATTATCAGTTCTCTTTCGAATCCTTTTGGTATTTGTATTTCTTCTAATTTCTTCATAACTTCTTGAAAATCTATTTGGACTTGATCTTGCATTAAATCCGCCATAGAGCCTTCGCCACGATATAAAGGCCCTGCATTTTGAGCAGCACGGTCTTTACTTCCCGCTATATTCATACCTTCAGCAGGTCTTGGAGTTCCAAACACATTCTTCTCTCGTAATTGATGCACTGATGGTGGAGTAATTTCTTCAGCTTTTATTTCCTTAGCAATCCCTGCTTCTGTTTGACCTCCAATCAGCTTAATAAATTCGGAATCTTCTTCAGCTTCGTCAAGCGGAACAACAGTATAATGCATTCCAACTTGACCTCGAATTTCCTGAGATCTTTTGGCTCCTATGAATTTTGATCGAACACTACTTTTAAGACCTTTCCAAAGATACACTTTTCTTGTATCATCTGCAACAAGGACGTAACACTCATCTGTTTTTAAAACATCTTTAATTGGGCCTTCAGTAGTAATTTCAGTTGTAGTCCCGTCTGGGTTAATAAGAAACAATTGTGGTATTTTAATCAATCTCCTTATTTTTTTTGTTGAAATTTAGTTTAAATAAAATTCTGAAACCTCAACTAAAATTTTCAAAATAGCTAAGTTAATAATATAATATAATAGGAATTAATAAATTTTTATCTATTTATTTAGAGACATCTCTTAATATACAATTATCGTTTTGCAAAATCCTGAAAATCGAAGGTTGTTTTTATTGCATTATTTATATTATTAACCATATCTAATGCTGTAAAGCGTTCTCCAATATGCTTCTTACAGAATTCCCCTATTATTCCATTGAGAAAAGCAGCAGAACATGCGGATTGGAAAGGTTCATTTTTTGTCGCTATAAAACAAGCACATAGTCCCGCTAAAACATCACCAGTCCCTCCAATGCTCATTTCAGGACAACCAGTTTTATTAATCTTTATCGATTTTCCATTTGAAATATAATCATAAGGACCTTTAAGCAGTAAAGTTATGCCTAATTTTTTTGCTAAATCAGAAATTACTTTACTACGTCCATTTAAATCATAAATTGGGGGTAAATCCACATCCATTATTATCTTTAACTCTCCCTCATGAGGCGTTAAAATGAGAGATAATCCTTTAATTAATTCAAGATGATTTTTTACTAATTTTAATGCATCAGCATCAAGAATACACGGTTTTTTATGTTGTTTTAATTTTTTTAGTAATTCTACTAATAAATTCTCAGTCTCTTTCTCAATCCCCAAACCAGGACCAATAACTATAGAATCAGCCCACTTTATTAATTCAGTCAGTTCTTCTAAAGCTTCTATATTTAACCAATTTCCTTTATTCGCTCTTACGATCATATTTGGAGAAAAGCTTCTGAGAACATTGGCTATCACTTCTGGCACATAAGTAATTACTAAATCTATCCCAAAGTTAATTCCAGCCAACGAAACATAAGCTGGAGCACCAGAATAATTCTTAGAACCACCTATTACTAAAATTTTTCCAAAATCCCCCTTATGGACATCTTTTTTTCTTTTTTTTAAAGTAGGTATCAAATCACCTTTCCCAACAAATATATTTGCTTCTGGAGGAATTCCAATAGATTTTTCTAATATTTCCTTCATAAATTCATTACTACTTGACATCCCTTTTTTCTTTCTATGGAATGTAATTACGAGATCCGCTTTTACTGCTTTATCTGATACTTTTCCAGTATTAGGATCCAGCCCTGAGGGGACATCAATTGAGATAACTGAAATTCTCTCATGTTCAGATTTTCTAAGATTATTTATTAAATCTATTGAAGATCCTATAGGCTCTCTAATTTTTCCCTCTATCCCCGTTCCTAGTAATCCATCAACAATTATATGGTAACTTTTATCTTGTTTAATAATATTACTTATTCTGCTTAGACCTGAAGAATCTCTTATAATTTCGGTAGATATTGAATAATTAAGGTTATTAAAAACTATATCCCAATTCAATTGAGCTTCTTTTGTTCTAATCTTATCAGGCGTACCTACCAAAATTACTAATGATTTAATACCAAAATAGGATAAATGTCTCGCCACAACAAATCCATCGCCACCATTATTACCTGTTCCACAAAAGATTGCTGCTCTCGAACTTTTTCTTAGGAGACCACGATTTATAATTTCAGATGCGAAAGAATAACCAGCACATTCCATTAAATGACTTTTTGGTATTCCTAACCATTCTGAGTTATTATCCAAAATCGCCATCTCTTCAGACGTGATCTTATCAGAATTAAATAGATTCATAACAATTTAATTTAAGATTTAGATATAAAAAACCTTTTAGGTTCAAACTAGTTTTTAACTGAAAAAACATTTCATTATGTACATTCCATTAAAACTAAAGGTTAAAAAAAAAATAACAGGTTAGAAAAAAAATGAATGAAAATCTAAAAAAATATCAAGAATATGGTAAAAAGTTTGAGGAACTTCTAAGACCATCGACATTTCCAATTGCAATTAGACTTTTAAAAAATGAATCTGAACTCTTAAGTGATTATAAAAGACCCAAACCTGACTTAAAGGTTCAAACTTTTATATGTCAGATTTTTAAAATGATTCGTAGCTATGGATGGACTATGGCTATAACAGAAGAGGACTGTGTATGTAAATTTGCTAGGGGGATATATGGTTGGGATCCAATAACAGAAGAATCAAAAAATTTTGCTAATCAGTTCAGCGTTGGACTTTATTCAAAAGACTTCGAGACAGCAAAAAAATGGCAAGATAAAATGTATTTTTTAAAAGAAAAATATTTTGGTCTAATTATTTCACCCTTAACGAGGACTAAAATTGAACCTGATATTGTTCAAATTTATTGTAACCCTGCGCAGGCAATGAGATTAATTCAAGGATATCTTTTTCATAAAGGGGGAATTCTTGATTTTACATCTGCAGGGCGAGGAGCTTCTTGCCATGAAGGGATTATCAAAACAATCCAAACAAATGAACCTCAGTTAGTTATTTTGGGAAATGGTGATCGAGTTTGGGGAGGGGCGGAAGATACGGAAGTTATGTTTTCAATTCCAAAAAGTAAATTGAACATTGTAGTAGATGGATTAGAAAACACCCATAAAGCAGGTTTGAGATATCCCATCCCAAAATATATGAATTATAATCCAGGATTCCAAGCATCATTTAAAACAAAAGCAGAAAAAAGAGCTGGAAGCACAATAGTTAAAGTAAATTAATTTTTGACAAAAAAATTTGGAAAATTAAAAATTTAAATAACAGAGATTTAGAAGTTTCAAAGGTCCGGCATCATTAAGCCTATCATCGGCATGGCATCTACTCCTGATAAAAATGTTTCTACTTTGTATTTGAAACCTTTAATATCACCATATCCCAATTACATTTCACTAATTCTTTTAATCATATCTTCATATTTTCCTTTCTTTACATCTGTAACTGAAATAACTTTATGTCCCTTTATAGTAGCTCCTACACCCAAAGGTACTAGGTTTTTTTCTAAAGATCTATCCAGTGGATATTTCTTTGTTATTTCAATGTATTTTTGTCCTACTTCCTTTTCCTTACCATACGGAATCCAACTTGTTATCATAATTATTAGAACTTTTCACACTTATTTTTTTTATTGATATTTCTAAATGAATCTGGAGTAAAGTAATAATTTAAACTCATAAATTTAAGATTTTACAAATTAGTGTTTAAACATCATTTTTCAATTAGTTAGAATTTAAGGGAAAGTGCCGGTGGAGGGATTCGAGCCCTCGACCTCCAGATTATGAGTCCAGCACATTCAGTCTGACCCTTTTATTCAGATGAGTGTATGTCTGGCGCTATAACCAACTAAGCCACACCGGCATTTGTTTACCAATGAAGCCCCCGGCGGGATTTGAACCCGCGACCTCTAAGCTTAAAAGGAAAGTTTCCTAATGAATTGCCTTACCAAGGCAACGCTCTACCACCTAAGCAACGGAGGCGTATACTAATAAACTAAGTAATTATTACTAAATTAAAAATTTTTTTACAAGATATATAATAAATAAAAAAAAAGGAGTAGTTATCTCTTATTTTAATCTATTTATGCAATGAATAATACTCCTAAAGTAATATAGAATTGAGCCATAAAATAAGTGGTCATTTCGATTAGTCGTTTTCGTTTTTCTTTTTCTCCCCATTTATTTACTGCTAAAGTAGCATCAGAAAAAATAAATGATATTGAGCCTACATAAACTAAAGTAAATGTTAATGCTCCAAATTCTGCTAATCTTAGAATAGCTGCAATATGCATTATTAATATCACTACTAAGTATACAAGTACAGGGATTTTCATATCCTCTGTTTTCCCGATAAATCTTGGTAGCATGAAAATCAAGATTAAGATTACAGGTCCTAATAAAAACAATCCCCATATATCGAAATTTGTAAAATCAGATATAGATAAGAGGAATGATATAATATAAAAGATATGATTGATCAGGAAAGCAACCATTCCAAATAAAAACCACTTTTCTTGATTTTCGAGCATTAAGAAAATATCGCCAGCACAACCACCAATTAAGGCAATAACAATTAACCAATCTACTCGAGCGATTGATGCGCCAAAAATATAAAATAAAATCAGCATAGGCACTACGAGAGGTTTAGTATAATATACAAGTTTTTTATTGTCTTTATATTCGCTATACACTTCAATTATCGCTATAACAAAAAATAAAACCAGAAAAATGTATTCAATCATAGTTTTTCACTAAAGAGATTTGTAATTTAATGATATTCTATTAATTTAAAAATGTTTAAATAACTTTGGAATTATTTTTTACAGATTAGTGAATACACGATTATAAAAAAATTGCTTTTTAAGTATTTAAAATACGTCAAACCAATAAGACAATCAAAAATGTCAGAAAAGAAATCAAGCCAATGAGATTATCAAGAATACCAGAAGGCTCAATAATCCAAATATGCCAAGAAAAACAAACCACAAGATACAACAATCTAAACCATGAAATTTTATAGGTTTCCTATATATATATAGGTAAATGATACCCAATAAAACAAAGATTGAAGCCGGAAAGATAACTGCAATAAAACCCATGCCCCCTCCGGCATGAAAATAGCACGGGTATTGCGCAGAAGGGCAAATTGGTTTTTCTATATAATACCCAATTATGCCACCTAATATAAAAACGAATCCAATAACAGTCAAACTAATTCCAACCCGTAAATTTACTTTTTTTTTTACTTTAACTTCTATTGGTTTCTCAGCATCCCTCATTTTTTTCCATCTTTCAAACAAAATAATATTATCTTTATTATGAGTAATTGAGAATTTAATACTTACTAACTTTATTGTAGAAAAAGTAGTAAAGTAACGATTTGTAACAAGATGATTCTAATTACGAAAGATTTATATATTAAAGATGATATTTGTTCTATATCGAATGTTCGATATCGAACATTCGAAATTAAACTAAGAAAAAGTAAGGTAATAAGTATGGAACCCGTGTTGTTTCGTATTGGAATTGATATGTATATTTATTATAATGAGCTAATTCCCGAAAATACTAACATATGTAAAGAACACAATTATTCTGAAAAAGAAATTTTAAAAAAGTGTAATATAGGTGAAAAAAATAAATAAAGTCAAAACAGGATGGAAACTCCCATTAATGCCTTTACCAATAGGCTTATTAGGTGCTCATGTTAATGGTAAACCAAACTTCAAAACGGTTGTGTGGTTTAATATGATCCATGATGACCCACCCTTGATTGCTGTAGCAATGTCAAAAAAGCATTATACTAGCCCTGGGATAAAAGAAAATAAAACATTTAGTATCAATATTCCGACTAGTAAAATGTATGCTGTAACAGATTATTGTGGTCTACATTCAGGCTCAGTAGTTGACAAATCTAAGGAGTTCGAACTGTTTTATGGAGATCTGAAAACAGCTCCTATGATTAAGGAGTGTAGTATAAATATCGAGTGTAGACTTGTAGACATTAAAAATTTCAAAAATACTGAATTATTTACAGGAGAAATCATTGAAATTTATTCAGATGAAAAATACATTAAAGATAACGAGCCAGATGTCAAAAATTTTGATACATTTATATTTTTAATGCCAAATGGTCCATACCGGAAGATTGGAGGCTATTTAGCTGAAGCATATGAAGTAGGAACAAGTTATGAACCTAAAAATTAATTTTTTTAAATCAAAATTAAAATTAAATCAGAAAATAAAATGAAATGAGGAAATAAAATATGGAAAAAATAATTGCCTATTGCGGGATTAATTGTTCAGAATGCCCTGCTTATTTGGCAACTCAAAAAGATAATTTTAAAGAGATTAAAAAAGTTGCTAAAGAATGGTCGACTGAATCAATGTTATTCAAACCTGAGGATATTTATTGTGATGGGTGCAATCAGAATGGTAGAATCTTTAGTTGGTGTAGTGAATGCCCAATAAGGAGTTGTTGTAGAGAAAAAGGATATGAAAACTGTGCTTATTGTGAAGATTATTTCTGTGATAACTTAAAGATGACTTTCGATAAAACTCCTTCTGCTAAAGAGAGATTAGATGAAATTAGGCAGACACTTTAGAAAAAAATAAAATAATTTTAAAGAGGTTGGCAAAACGGAACTAGAAGAAGCAAAAAAATTAAGTTTAGAATTAATGAAGACTTCTAAAGCAGCGTATTTAACAACTATTGACTCTGAAGGATATCCCATAACAAGAGCAATGTTTAACTTAAGAAATAAGGAACAATTTCCTGAGCTTTCTGAGTTTTTCACTAACTTAGACAATGAATTTGAGATATTTATATCAACTAATACTTCATCATCAAAAATTGCACATATTAAGGAAAATCCGAAAATTAGTGTATATTATTGCGACCCAGAAGATTTTAAAGGAGTTATGTTTGGAGGAGAAGCAGAAAACATTGATAATATGGAAATAAAAAAGAAAATTTGGTTAGATTGGTGGACAAGGTATTATCCAAAAGGATTAGAAGATCCGGACTATATTTTAATTAGATTATCTCCCAAAAATGCAAGGTTTTATTATAGATTAAATCAAGTTGAATTTAACCCAGGCGAAAAATAAATGGAAGAACTGAGGGAAGGAGGTTTTTTAATTTCTAAAATTCGTCTGCTTTCGCAACAAATTTTTGATAAACTATTAAAAGAATATAATATTGACGAAATCAGTGCTGCCCAAGGGAGAGTGATGTTTCCTCTTTGGCGCAAGGATAATATTTCCTTCCAAGACCTTAAAAAACAAGCCATGCTGAGTAAAGCAACTCTCTCATATATGCTAGATAAACTTGAAGAAGCTGGACATATTGAGCGAATACGTTCTGAAGAAGATAAACGAACTATAAATATAAAATTAACAGAAAAAAATATAGAGCTCCAGGATAAATTTATAGAAGTATCAAATCAGATGAAAAACATTTTTTATGAAGGCTTTTCAGAAAAAGAAATCGATGAGTTCGAGGGTTATTTAAGGCGACTTTTAGAAAATCTTACAAGTTATAAAAAAAAATAAGAAATAAATGAAATTTTGTTTCATAAATTTTTTTTCCCACTTTTTACAGTTTCCTTGATTTTCGGTTTATAAATATTTACTTTTGGAATGTAAATCTTCGGACCTTGAATTTTTGGTATTCTTATTTGAAATCTAGCATAATCAATATCAATGGATTTTTGAAGTTTATCATTTTCAATAGGTCCGATATTTTTCTCTTCTAATTCCATTAAATCATCTACTTGGATTTCATCATCTAATTCTTTCGATTTTTGATATATGCTATTATCTTCTTCAAGAAATTTAGAAAATCGTTCAACTTTTTCATACAACAATCCTTTATAAATCTTAAAATGATTTTTATCAATTAGTAAATCTTTAAAATCATCCGATTTAAAAATCCAACCTGTTCGAGTATCATATATCATTCCAGTGATTTCAATATCAGGAATAAAAGTTTTAATTTTCTGTAATTTATTTATCTGCATGATAATATTACGGATTTCATTATCAAAAGGTTTAAAGAAATTTTTTAATTCTAAAAGAAGTTCTGAATATTTTATTGATAAACTTTTAAGAAACTCATTCGGAAGCTTATCTCTTAACTCTTTTAGATTTATTTTCGTCATCCCACAATCAAAATGTCCTAAAACAATAATAAATTTAATTTTGTATTTGAAAATAGTAATTAAAATTGACCTCATCATATCTAGAGTATATATATTTCCCGCATTTCTTAAAACAAATACATCTCCAGGTTTAAAGTGGAATATTCTGTGGATGTCTAATCTTGGATCCATACAAGTAAGAAATAGTATAGGGTATTTTGGAATTTGTTTTTCAAATGAATTAATTTCTGGATTACGAACAAGTTGCTTTTGAAATTCGAAATTTCCTTCTGTCAACAATTTTTCGATATCTTCTACCATTTTAACACACCCATTTGAAATCTTTAATTATTATGGCACCTGTTTCTGTCTACTTGAAAGTATATACGCCA
>JBHLKB010000002.1:0-29403 GCA_048887205.1 Candidatus Hodarchaeota archaeon | reverse complement strand
GCTGGTTCATCTCTAATTACAGACCAAAGTAAGATTTTAAAGTCGATATGGGAACAAAAGGGTACATTATCTGAACAGTTAAGAGAAGATTTATTAAAAGAAAGAGAAGAACTAAGAGTTAGCTATTTAACTGAAAATAATTTCATTAATAAATATGAAGCTGCAAAGAAATTAATTGATATCTCTGAGAAACTTCGAGATGATGAGAAATTTATCGAGTATCAAACCGAGGCGAAATCCCTTAAAGATGAAATTAAAGATCGGAAATTAAGATTACATTATTATTTAAATAGGGTTAAAGAGTCAATAGAATATTCAAAATATGCAGAAACCTATTCATATCTTTATTCTTTTTGTATAAAACTTGAAAACTTTGTAGAATCTCGTCTTATAGAAAAATATAAAAACCTGGCAAAAACAATACTGAATAGGAGTAAAATACCTAAAGATGAATTTAAACAAGCAATTCAAGAAATATCAATGATAGAGCAAGAAATAAATGAATATCTATCTTTAGGCATATAATTCTATATAATAATTTAAAGAAGATTTTAATTTTTAGAATATCACCCCTTTTAAATATACAATTTAAGATTCTTTATAATAAAATTAATTAACAATTTTTAATAGATATCAATTACGTAAACACAACTCCATACGCTATAAAATAATTATAGGAAACTTGATATATTTATACTGGTTTAAAGTTAATGAAAGTTCTTCCAGCAGATAAGACATGTATAAATTCTGGTTTTTTATGTAACAATTGTCAAGCTAGACTTGATGCTGGAGAAATAACAGAATTTGAAATCGATCTAGCAAAAGATTTGATTCAACTAGAGGAAGAAAGAGAAGACTTTGCTTTCCTTAAAGAGATTTCATTTTATAAAGCAATTGATTATGAAGATCTTGTAATAATGGTAGTTGGGAAAAGGGATAAATTAAAAATAACTCCAGATTTGATAAAGTGGATTAAAGAAACTTATGAACTTGATGAGTTAATTTTAGTTGAACAAACCAATAAACCCCGACCTGTGATCGAAGCGTTAATCAACCCATATAAATTGGTTTCTTTGAATGAAATTTTTTTAGCTACAGGAGATATTCAATTTAGGGCAGTGCTTTGGGAAGAAGATAAGGAAAATATTTTATTTACAAAAGAAGAACTGGAAGAGTTGATTTTTGAATTAACAGGGAATATTACTAGAGTTGAATTTCAATAATTAGTAATATTTAATTAACTAATTTCTTAATATTAGATAGATTTACTGTGGAAGAATATAAACAAGTAATTTTAATAAGATCTGATCTTAAAATGGGAACTGGTAAAAAGTGTGCTCAATCATGTCATGCTAGTGTTTCAGCTTCAGATCTTGTACGAATCCAAAATAAATCAGTGTGGAAGAATTGGAAGAATTCTGGGCAGAAAAAAGTAGTCCTTAAAATACAAAGTATGGACCAATTAAAAGAAATAGTCCTTCAACTTGAATTTAACAAACTTCTATATTTCATTGTCAATGATGCAGGATTAACTCAATTACCACCTGGTACAACAACAGCAGTAGGTATTGGTCCTGCCTTATCAAGAGAAATTGATAGAGTAACTGGAAGTTTAAAGTTATTATAAAATTAAAATTATAGGCTAAGAAATTGTCTAAACAGGAAACAGATACTTACTTTTTTAGAAAAAACGATGAAAGAGAAGTAGAAAAGTTTGTGGGAATTGAAGCTTTTGCTACATCCAAAATTGGGGGAATTGGGGGAGAATACAAAAATAATTTTAAAGATTTTATTGTTAGAGAAATTGATAATAATCGGAAAATTCTTGACATAAAGGAGGATTACAAAACTCATCCTTTTTCAAAAGAACTAAAGGATCAACATACTACATTTAATTTAATAAAAGTCAATAAAGATACATTTGAAGCCTTAAGACAAATTAGTAAAGCTATGAATATTACTTCAAAGTTAATTAATTATTCTGGATTAAAAGATAAGCATTCTATTTCAGTTCAAAAAATTTCAATAAAAGGAAATTACATTGAAGAATTAAAAAAAATAAATCTGAAGGATATATTCATTAGAAATATACAACCAACTAAAAAACCAGTTAAATTAGGAAATCATTGGGGTAACAATTTTACAATTTTGCTAAGAAATGTAGATAGTACTAAGAATACTAAAAGCAAATTAGAAGAATCTATTGATTTTTTAAATAATTTTGGATTTCCGAACTATTTTGGGCTTCAAAGGTTTGGTAGTTATAGACCTAATTCTCATATTGTTGGTCGGTGTATTCTAGAACGTGATTTTAAGAAAGCGTTTGAAGAATTTGTGTGTACAACTTACACAACTGAATCTGATGAATCAAAAAAAGTGAGGAGAGAATTAAGAAATACAAGAAATCTTCAGAAAGCACATAAAGAATTTCCAAAAAGTCTAAATTATGAAATAAACATGATTAAACATCTAATCAACAACCCAGATGATTATAAAGGCAGCATTAATACATTACCCTCTGATTTGAAGAAACTATTAATTAGTTCTTTTCAATCATATATATTTAATAAGCTGTTATCCTTAAGGGTTGAAAAAGGATATCCTTTATTTTCTCCTGTAGACGGTGATGTTATAAGTATTTTAGATGACTTCAATGGAAATATTACATCTGTAAAATACATTTATGAAAATTTCTATAGCAAATATTTAAATATGGCATTAAAATTAAATCGGGCATCAATTGTAATACCAATAATTGGCACTAATACGAATTTAAATGAATTCCCTCTAATGAAATTGCTATTTGAAGAACTAGCAGAAAAAGAAAGGATTAAAAAAAATATTTTTAGTAATAAATTAACTGATGAGTTTGAATTTAAAGGATCTTTTAGAGCAATGACTATAAAACCTAGTTCATTAAAAATGATAGAATTCACTGAAGATGACCTTAATCCTGGAAAAATTAAAATCAAAATTGGATTTTCTCTTAAGAGAGGAAGCTATGCAACTATGTTAATCAGAGAGCTTATAAAATAATACTAATTTCAAATCTTTTTATTGTCTCAATTCCAAAAATGTCAATTACCTTTACCTGAACAAAATAATTGCCAGATTTTTTGTATTTATACCAATTTGATATTAACTGTAATGATCTATTTTTTGGAGTCCTATAAGAAAACCAAATGGCAGTAAATATGTCATTTTTTGAATTAAAATCAATAGACCAATAATCAATCCAATCTGAGAAAGAATTTACTTTTTCTTTAACTTTTTCTGACATTAAATCAAGAAAATCAATTTCATAATACTTTAATTCTATCTTAATTTCATTATTTCTTTGATGTATTTTAATATTAAAATCAGGAAATTTCTTAATTTTTACTTCTCCGTTAATCTCAACACTTTTCTTAAAAAATATGTCTGAAGCTAATTTTAATTCATTGATTTTATCAATTAATTCTATTCTAAAAGGGCAATAATCTTTATTATATAGACTTTTCCAATCAAATATATCTTTACTTTTACTAATGTCTAAAATCCTTTTCCTCGCTATATGAACTGCAAATCTGTTTGAATCGCAACCAATCCAACGTCTACCTAGTTTTTCAGCAACTACTAAGGTAGTACCTGAACCACAAAAAAAATCAGCAATAAGATCATTTTCATTTGTAGAGGCTATTATTATTCTTTTCAGAAGTCGTTCTGGTTTTTGGGTTGAAAAACCTTGATACTCAGATGTATTTGCTCTCACATAAGGTATATCATGCCAAACATCTCTAGGAAAAATTCCTTCTTGTTCTACATAAACTTTTCGAGATAATTTTTTCCCATTATGACTCCCTCCACGGTAATAAAATATACCCTTCTCATCTTTCTTTAAAGCATTTTTTACTCGATTTGAATACTCCATATATATTTTTGAGTCATCATTAAAAATATAATCATCTGATTTAGAATAAAAAAGAATTGTATCATAAGATCTAATAAAAAAACGTCTTGTTTTAACTGATGCAGCTGGATATGACCAAATTATTTCATTTCTAAAATTTTCAATACCAAATATCTCATCCATTATTAATTTTATATAGTGAGATATATGCCAATCCAAATGCACATAAATAGAACCCTCCCCGGATAATAATTTTTTCATTAAAACTAGGCGTTCGTATAAAAATTGTAGATAAGAATCTAAACCTTCTCTCCATTTATCTTTATAAGCCAGTCTGTCTAAGAATTTCCCTTTTTCCCCGATTTGGATTTTTAAATTAAAATCTCCTCCCGTAGCAAATGGAGGATCAATATAAATAAGAGATATTTTATTTTCATATTTTTTTAATAATAAATTCATTGCTGTCTTATTTTCGCCCCAAATCAGTATATTTTCCCAATTATCTTCTAATATAGGATCAATTCTGTTAGATGGGTAATAATCAAGAATATGGAAAGTTAAACTTTTACTTTTTTTTGAGAGAACTCCTATTCTTTCCTCTTTACCTTTCCAATTTAAATTTACCATAAATATAAGAAAAGAAGGTAAAAATTTTATTTTTATTTAAATTTTAAGAAGTATATTTGAGAAAATTAAAAGAGTCGCTGGAAAAATGCAGCTTGATGAACTAGGAGATTGGAGAAAAACTCATTATACGAAGGATGTTTCACCCGCTTTAGTGAATAAAGAAGTCATTTTAGGTGGATGGGTTCGTAATTATAGGGATCTTGGAGGTCTAAAATTCATTTCACTTCAGGATAAATATGGAGAGCGTCAAATAACCTTAAAAAAAGGCGCTGTTTCTGATAGGATCTTTGAAAAGGCAAAAGTTGGATATCAATACTGTATAATGGTAAAAGGAATTGTAAAAACATTCAATGAAGCACCCGGAGGAATTGAAATTATCCCATCTGACATAAAAATATTAAATGCGACACCTGATAAACTTCCAATAGATATGACGGGGGAAACTATATCTGAGTTAGATTTGAGATTAAATAATAGAGCTCTAGATCTAAGATCCCTCAAAAACCAAGCTATTTTTGAGATTAGAGGAGAATTACTTAGATCAATTAGGAAATTTTTATTCGAACGAGATTTTACTGAAATTACAACTCCAAAAATTATAGGTTCTGCAACTGAAGGCGGTACTGAGTTATTTCCTATTATATACTTTGAAAAAGAAGCATTTCTAACTCAATCTGCTCAATTATATAAAGAACAATTAAGTGGTGTATACGAGAGAGTGTTTGAAATAAGTGATTGCTTTAGAGCTGAAAAAAGCCGCACAAAAAGACATTTATGTGAGATTTTTACATTAGATGTTGAAATGGCATTTTCAAATATGGAGGATGTTCTTAAAATATTGGAAGAAATGGTTCATAACATCATTAAGGATATAAGAGAGAATCAGATGTCGGCATTAAAGTATTTAGAAATGCAAGATAGAACAAAAATACCAGAAATTCCTTTTCAGAGATATAAATATGAGGAAATTATTGAGTTAATTAATAAAAAATACACATTTAACATTGAATTCGGAGAAGATATTTCTACAGAGGCTTATAGAAAATTAGGTGAAGATCTAACTGAGTATTATTATATTACTCATTGGCCAATGTCTATTAAACCTTTTTATATTATGCCTTCTGTTGATCCCAAATTTAGTGAATCTTTTGACCTACAAAAGGGAATGCTAGAACTAACTTCAGGAGGCACCAGAGTTCACAATAAAGATCAATTAATAAAAGCTCTTGAAGAAAAAGAACTTAACTCTCTCGCTTTTAAATCACATCTTAGTAGTTTTGATTATGGAATGCCACCACATGCTGGATTTGGATTAGGTATTGATCGATGGTTAACTATTTTATGTGGATTAGAGGATATCCGTGAATCTGTAATGTATCCTAGAACACCCGATAGATTAAATCCATAATTCTATTTAATAATAGTAAAGTTTTTACAAAAAATGAAAAACAATTATATTCTGGATTATATTAAAGCAGGAAAAGCAGTTATTGCTGCTAAGAAATTAGCAAAACGCTTAATTAATCCTGGAGAGCTTTTTATAGAAATTGCAAATAGGTGTGAAGCCGAAATTATCAAGAATGGGTGCGAGCTATCATTCCCAATTAATATGTCTCTAAATGAAATTGCTGCTCATTATAGCCCTCCTATTGATGATGATACTAAAATCCCAGAAAAAGGTTTATTAAAAATTGATATTGGTGCTCATTTTAACGGATATATAGCAGATTCTGCATTTACTATTAATCTCAATGAGGATCCTAAGTTACAAAATTATGTTGATGCGGCAAGAGAAGCTCTTGAAGCTGCAATTGAATTATTCAAGCCAGGTACCAAATTGTATGAATTAGGCGAAGTTATTGCTCAAAAAATTATAAATCGAGGGTTACGCCCTATTACAAATTTAGGAGGTCATGAACTAAAACAACATGTTTTACATGCTGGACCTTTTATTCCAAACTATAAGGAAAAATTGCATAATCAAGTTTTGAAACTAGGAGATGCATATGCTTGTGAACCCTTTGCAACTTCTGGAGTTGGGAAAATTGAAAATGGGAAATCTTTTTATATTTTTAGATTTCTCAAGAGGGTTAAAAATTATAAACCTTATGAACATCGTTTATATATAGATAAGATTGAGCAGAAGTTCAAAAAGCTACCTTTTTCGCCAAGATGGATTGAAAAATTAGATTTGATTCCGAAGAATCAAATTTACAGAATAATTAGGTCATTTTTAGGACGAGGAATCTTAGAGAAATATCCTATTTTGTTAGAAAGGAGTAAGGAACCTGTTGCTCAAGAGGAACATACGATTGTAATAGACATGGATGGGAATAAAATTGTCACTACTGAAGAATGACATTAAAAAGAAAATAAATGTAATAATTTTATGCGCTGGAGAGGGAACTAGGCTTAAAAGGATTACAAAAACCATACCAAAACCATTGATTAAGATCGAATCCGTAACTAATAATACAATTCTAAATCATATTATTAATGGTTTAACGAATTTAGAAATAAATCAAATAGCTATAGTTATAGGTTATTTGGGAGATATTATTCGTAAATACATTTCATTATTAATAAAAAATAATAGTTCCTTACAAGATAAATTGATAATAGTTAATGCTGAAAATCAGTATAAATTGGGGCCATTATATTCTTTCTTATCCATAACCAAAAATAAATCCTTTTTCAAACCTAATAATTACTACATTTTAATCCCAGGCGATACTATTTTTGATATAAATATATTAAAAGAAATTTTATTCATAATTTCTAACAATTATCAATTGGTTCATGAACATCCATTTGTTTTCTATAGAAATATTGAATTAAGTACACCAACAAGAATTTTTAGAAGAAAAAGACTAATTTCTAATGCTAAAGTCGAGAATTTTGGGGCAGGTATCATTTTACATAAAATTTCTCAAGTGCAACTAAAAAACATTCTTTCTAAGGATGTGATACATCAAATTGTCCCTATATTTATATTAAGTTATAATTTTATCAACAAAATCTTAAATCTAAAAAGCGAAATTCCAGTAAACACAGTTTGGGAGACTTTAAATTATATGATTACAAATAAAAATAAAATATTTGCTTTTGAAATTGAAAATAAATATTACTTTTATGATATTGATAATAAAAGTGATCTTATAAACCTTAAAAAAAAGAGAGGACAATAGGCGCTCCGATTAATCAAAGTCTAATTGATTCAGAGGAATTAACGAAGCATAATCCAATGAAGCAATTATGAAATCAAAGCTCCTATATAATATAATTCCGATTTAATGTAATACAAGCCCCAGTGTCTCAGGTACAAAAAAAATACCCATTTATACAACTAGAGTTCTAGTTTTAATGTTGCTTGTCTCATTCTTCAGAAATCCGAAAATTAAATCGAGAATTTGTTGGAAAACTATAAAAAATGCTCCAAAGTGCTGAATTAATTATGTTTCTCAAGTGCAATTTATTTAATGTATTTTAAACACTACAGGAACAAATGAAAAATATGTATAATTTCTATTAGTGTATTTTGAATCCTCAGAATAAAAAAAAAATTTCGGAAATTAAAGCACAAATTAATATTTGTATACAACTAATCCGGTGCTTGAACCGTAATTGTGTATCTAATTCCAATGCAAAAAAACCTATTATCCTCCAACTAATTATATACAACTTTTTTTATTTAAATCTTCTTATTAATGTAAATAATGATTTCTAAGAATTTTAGACAAAAATTTAATCAGTTTAACATTTTATTTAAAATAATATAAATATCAGAAAATACATTATTTATAAAATATGAGTGTACCAATAAAGATTGATTTATTTGGAATTGGCATGATAGAAGCAGATATTATCCGACATATTGCACCTCTTACGGCAGATGCGTTAATTGATAAATTACCTTTTGTATTAAGAGGAAGGTTTAGTTTTGGTTCAAAGAAATATTGGACATTACCTGGTGTAGAAATCTATAAAGGATCTAACCCCAAATCTACAAAATATATAGAAGAAGGTGATATTCTTTATAATCCTAAAACTGATGAATTGATAATAGCTATTACGAGTAATGAGATGCCAAATAAAGTAAATAAGATTGGTAAAGTAAGTAATAATCTTGAAATACTATTACAAGCAAGGAATGGATTAAATACCAAATTTTCAAAGAAGTAATGAAAATATGGCAGTTCCAAAGAAATTAACCATTGTATTCACAATCATTTATTTGATTGTTATTACTTATATATTTTTATTTCTTTTTGTACGAGATTTTCAAATCGCCGTAATAAATTCAAGACAAAGTTTGGTAATTATCGCACAAGGTTCCAATTATTTTTGGGCATTATTAATTTCTCTTGGAATATGTTTTTTAGGTTCAGCATCAATAGGATTCCCAATACCATTTCCCTTTGTATTATTTTCTCTCTCAAACTCAGTATATCTTAAATATTCTAATGTAGGTTTAGGTGTTATACAAATTTTGCAAACTGGCTCTTTTTGGCTTGAAATAATCGGTCTTGCATTGATAGGAGGTTTAGGAAGTGCATTAGGGGAATTTACTGGCTATGCTGTAGGATATGGAACAAAAAAAGTAGCAGAAGAAAGAAGTTCAGATCTATTGAATAATATAGATGGATTTGGGAAGCTAATCTTGGAAAATCAAAGACGTACACCCTTTTATATATTTCTATTTGCCTTAACACCACTTCCAGACGATATTTTATTCCTACCATTAGGTATGATAAAATATCCCTTTTGGAAATGCATTGTTCCAGGGTGGTTAGGAAAGAATATTACTACACTTTTTTACTGCTGTTGGCCAATTTTCGTAGCAATTGGGTTTGTAACTCAAGGAATTCAATCTAACGATGAATCAAGCATAATAACAGAAGCAATTCTATTATTATTTACAATAACAGTTATGTTTTTTATTATGTCTTTTGATTGGAGTAAATATCTCGAGAAACGTCGTCAGAAGAAGCTGAAAAAAGATTAAATCACAATAAGCAATAATACAATACTCAATTATCTTTTGCTAAACAATTCTTACAAACAAAAACAGTTTTCCTTTTATTTGTAGAATTTTCATCGTAATAAATACGTTTGTAAATGTAATTATTACAGATCTGACACACCTCTGTGAGCCGAGTCTCCTTCAATAATGGCCCTAAATGCTCAAAATTAGATTTAGCGTTAGATTTCATAAAATTAAGTAGTTGATTTTGTTTGCAACGTAATTTCAATATTTGAAATAATATCTATTTTTTTCTTATGCGATTTATTATTTCTGTTGTAATAACTACGTTGTTTATTATATAGATAAGGACGGCTTCCTAAAGAAACATTTCCAATTTCTATTCTAGGATACATACGATTTTTTAAAATTTCAGCAACTTCAACAGCGGTACTGATTTCTTCCCCTTCACCCTTTATTAATAATGTTTTTCTACCCCCAGAAAATGCAAATATCGCATCTTTAATTGATTTGTCTTTGTCATTTCTGTTTCTTATTATAATCTTAGTTTCATTAACCATACATAATTCACTGTAGAACTCTATACTTTTTAAAAGAAGTAATTAATATAAAATAAAGTACATGCGTACTTAATTTGATCATATTTTTCTATATTTTTAAAGTTTGATAAATACAAAATATAATATTTCTACTATTTTTCTCCTAACTTCAATTCTGCTCTTCTATTTAACTCATCCAAAATTTTATAATAGTCAGAACTTCTTTCTTCAAAATATTCAATAATTTTCCTTTCATTAGTGTCTAAATATGAGTATAATGGAAAAATCCTTTCAATTCTTTTAGAGAAATCATCCATTAATTTATCATACCATTCATTTGGTTTTTTTAACATATTTTGAATTTTTTTTATTAATTTCTCTTTTCTATTCCTATATTTTTCTTTATCTTTCTTTTCACTTAATTTATCTAAATCATCGTAAGCGGCTGATATAACCCTTTCTACTTTTTCTCTAAATTTTGGAATCCGATAGGATTTTTTAAAGAATTCAGGATCCCATTCATATAAGTACTGATCATCTTCTTCAGCTATCTCTTCATCATCAGTAACTATTATATCTTCTTTAGGAACTAAAATTAATCCAAAATTTCTTTGTAACTGGGCCAGAGCTTTTTTACGGAGCACTTCATCAATGTATTTAATTTCATTCAATACTTTTTCCATGTTATTATTAATTTTCTTGATTACTTTTTCAACTTTTTCAACCATAGTTTTCTCCTTTAATTCATACTTCAGTTCTATTAAGTTATAAGTTGAGGAAATTCCTAGATTTGGATCCTTTAATCTAAGCCCAGCAATTCCAAGAAAATGCAAATCAGATTCTTTTTCACAATGATCAAAAATCAAACCTACAGCATGTGGATTTGGGATCTGATATCCTAATTGAGTCATGCAGTCTATTGGTGAAAAAAAGAAGCCAAAACCAGGATGTGTATGAAACCATCCTATTATAAAATCGGTTTTATTATCCTGAATAGATCTTTCGAACACAGAAGCATCAATTTGAGCCATGTCAACATATTGTTTATTCTCATACTTAACTCCTGCTCTATCGCCAACAACCATTGGAATTGCATCCTTTACTATTACTTCAGCGTTATTTTCTATAGATCCTACTAAAATTCCGTAAACCTCACGCCATTTATCGGGATTCAAATCTTGATTAGCATATCTGATTGCATAACCTACAATTCTTTTATAAGCTTTTTGAGTTAATAATACCGGTGTCTTGAATGGATCAATTTTTTTATTTTTTCTCATAACTTTCGCATTTAATGCTTTGTTATGTTATACTTTAAAAATATTATTTCTTAATCTATATAGAATTTAAACAAAGTCTAAATATTTAAATTATATTCAATAGATTTTTTTATTGAAAATGAAGGTAATTGCAATCTGCGGTCTTCCAGGAGCTGGTAAAACAACTGCTATGGAGGCAATAAAGGATTTAGGGATCGTTATATCAATGGGCGATGTTATTAGAAATGAAGCTAAGAAAAGGAATCTAGAACCTTCAGGAAATAATATTGGCAAAATTGCTAAGGAATTACGTGAACAAGGGGGACCCGCAATAATAGCTGAAAAGTGTGTAAATTTAATAAAAGGTTTAAAGGAAGAACAAGTTATTTTTGTGGATGGAGTTAGATCTCTCCCAGAAATTAACATATTTAGGAAGAATTGGAAGTTTCCCATTATAGCTATTGTAGTTGATGAAAAAAGAAGATTTAATCGACTTTTTGAAAGAGGTCGCAGTGATGATCCAAAAAGTCTTGAAGATCTAAAAGAGAGAGATAAAAGAGAAATTGAATTTGGACTCGATAAAGTTCTAGAAAATGCCGAATATACAATCCTAAATAATTCTAACATTGAAGATTTAAAGGAAAAAACAAGAAAAATAGTATTGGAAATTATTCGTAATTATTGAATAATAAAAAATTTTCTTATTTTAAGTAATCAGCAATTATTTTTGCTAATGAGACTTTACTAGCCTCATTATCAATTGAATCTGTGCCAATTATTTCATCTGCTCCAGCTTTTATAATTCTATATTTGGCCTGTTGGAGCAATAATGCATGAGTAGCCACAGCAAAAATCTTCCTAGCTCCATTATCTTTGGCTAATTTTATTGCTGTTGCCATCGTACCCCCTGTAGAAATAATATCATCTGAAATAACCACATCTTTATCTTTAAGATCTAGTAAGCCACTCATTTTTATTTCTCCAGTTTTAAAGTCTCGTTCCTTTTCAATAACTTCTACAGGGATATTTTCTCCAAAATGTCTCGCAAAAGCTTTTGATCTTTCAATCGCTCCTTTATCTGGAGATACAACAACAATATCCTTTGCCCCCAGAGATTTAATGTAATCCGCTAAAATCTTCATCGAATCAATATTAATTGCTTTACATGAACATTCATCCAAAACTTTTGGAGCATGGAGATCAACGGTGTATAATTCATCTATACCTAGTGAATTTATAATACGGAATATAACATTTGCAAATTGACTTTCTCCAGGTCTAAATATTTTATCTTGCCGTGCATAAGCAAGATAAGGGATGACAACAATTATTTTTGTGGCCCCCATTCGTTTTACGGAATCAATAATCATAAAAAGTTCCATCAATCGATTATTTTGATTTCCGCTTGCATTTGGACCTGTTGATTGAACAATTATAACCTCTTTATCGATAAATATTGTTTCATCCTCAATATTAATTCTCAAATAATTTTCTCCATCCGGAAATGTTTTATTTTCTGTGTTTATGGCTTCAATCCCTAAATATTTTGCTATTTTTACTGCTAGAATCTGGGAAGCAGGTCCAGCGATTAGTATTTTTTCCATTATTATTTCACTCTCGTATTTTAATTTAACACAATTTAATATAGTATTTTTCTCCTATAATTTTTTTAGAAATTCGATCGCATATTTAAAAATTTCTTCTCTATGCCCAGAAAATGTATGCCCTCCTGCATCAAATTCAATAACATTTTCATCATTTAATCCAAGTTTTTCTTTTATTCGATATAAGTTTTCAAATGGAATTTGATCATCATCTTTACAATGTGCTATCAAAATTCTATCATTATTCAGTGAATTCTTTTTTAAATAATTATTAGGGCTAATTTTTCTTATAACCTCTTCTCTTTCATCTTCATCAATTCCTCGATATTTTCCCTGAATTGTGTGATAATCAAACCGTGTACTAAGAGCAATTAAAATTTTTGCTCTTTCATCAATAAATCCGTGAGATAATATAATTGCTCCACCAAGACTTCTCCCGAATAGACCAATTTTATTTTCTAAAAGTCTATTTGATTGATTTTGGATGATCCATGCAATAACAACATGAATATCTGAAAATATTTCTGTTATCATTTGATCCCATCTAGATCCGGTTTGTTTTTGTGTTTCTCCATGACCACGATAATCATATGATAAAACATAATAACCTGCTTTTGCAAATCTTTCAGAATAAAATTTCACTAAAAAATTTCCCCTGTGATGCATAAATCCTGGTAAGTTAATAATAAAAGGAGCTTTAGATGGTGTATTTAAGGTAAAATAGATTGAACCTTTAAGATTAATATTATTAGAGTTTACAGGAATATCAACATTTTCAGTTATTATATCAGTCATTATTAATTAAAATTTCCACTTTTGTTTATATTTTTCAATAATATCCTTAAGAGTTTCAATTACAAAATCAGCTAAATATTTTTCATTTTCAGGTAACCCATTTAATGCTTTATCAATGTCTTCTGGTTTTAAATTTTCAGCAAATTCAATAGATTTACCTTCTACTAATATCGTTAGTTGACTTCCAGTAGCAATCATTACCCCACAGCCATCAGTTATAAAATTTGCTTTGATGATAGTTTCATTTTCAATCTTTAAATATAATCCAAGGAAATACTCTTTGGGACCCCCTCGTCGTTCATCAAACACAGTAATAACTTCTTTTAGAGGTATTCCCCAATTTTGAGGATTATGGCATAGTTGTACAATTTTACCACTATAGTCTTCAATTTCTCTTTGGATTATTTCTTTTTGAAGATTCTTAGCAAATTCATCAAATTTATCAGGCATGGATATTCATATTAGTTATAAGTGATTTAAGACATGGGCCTCTAATGCTGCGAGATCAGTTGGTAGTTTTTGATATTTTTTTAGAATCTCGATGATCTGCTTGTTCAATTCATGATGTTCAGATAAACAACCTGTCTCATTTAAAAATTCTGCTCCATGACGAATAGTTGCTGTATTTTCCGTCACTTTAATTAGTTCAGTTGCGATTATACCATTGATATAAATTAAATCTATGAACATATTTTTAATATATAATAGAATTGATGTTTGTTCAGACATAATTTTAAAAAGATTGCTAAGAATAAAAATGGCAAATATTTTAATAATATAGATTTGAACTGTATTTAGATAATATCTAGTTTCTCAATTTCTAATTTGTTTAATACAAAAAGATTCGAGGAAAAAAAAAGATATAATTTTTTACTTGAATTAATTTTTATATGTAAAATTTTAACTCTAAATTTAAATTAAATCTATTTTTAAAAATGGTGATAGCACCTTAGATTACAAAGATTTTCATAATGGGTTATTATCTGCATCTCTACTTTTAGCGGTTTTCTCTTTAACTCTTTTAATTGGCTCTATTGCCCTTAAACCTTATATTGGTTTACAAACTCAAGAGAGAGATTTCATTATTATTCTATGTTCTATAAATATTATATTCTCATCATATTTTTTGTGGAATGCATTAAGATTAGAAAAGATCTTCAAGTTAGAAAATAAAAATATAATCAAATTTGGCAAAAAAATAGGTATTGTAACCTTATTCTATATTCCTCACATTTTTATTTTTGGAACGCTTTTTCTTAGAGAGTTGCATAATCTGGAATTAATTATGGTCTTCCTTATTTTTTTTATGGAATTAATGTTAATTGGCTTAGTACTGAAAGAAGTTTATGACCTTCTATTTCTAGATGAATCTCGAAGAGATTTTGAATTAGAGGAAAATCGTAAAAAATACATTGAAAGAGAAAAAAAATTAATACATAGTGAAGACATTTAACATCCATTTAGCTTGGAGTTAATATTTTTATTTTTTCGCTAACTTCTCTATAGCAGAGTCAATCATCTTTAATTTAGTGGAATATTTTTCCATCAGTTCTGCGAATTTACCGACCTCAATTTCATTATTTTCTTTTAACAACTTTAGTTCATTTATAGTTCTAACAACACCAGCTTTTTTATCTATTAATTTTTCTTTTTTACTATATGGAATCTTTTCTTCCAATTTCTTTCTTTGGTATGACTTAAAACGTTTGATATTTACATCTTTAGGAACAAATTTAGTCAAATATATAATGTTTTTTGGGACAAATGGAGCTAAATTCTCTGGAATAATAATTATTGGTTCAGGATCTTGGATCTTTTTTATTTCATCATATTGTAATTGTTCTACATCGTTTTCTTTTAAATTTTCGTTTACAATAGATAAGTTTAACTCTATATTTTGTATTTCTTCACTAGAGACAGGGAGAGTTTTTAACATATCTTCCCAAATATCTCTTGCTTTTGAATAATACCATAATGCTTTTTGCTGTAATTTGTTAACCTTTTCTTTATTAATTGATGTGATTGATGATTCTAAAGAAGCTTTTGCTTTGAGATAACAGGCTTTTCCCATATCATAGTGGAATTGTGCTCTGATCTGTTGTTTCCTTTTCTCTTCATGTTTCTTTAAGTAAAATAATCTTTTTGATAGTAAACTAAGACCAGCATATAATTTTGAAGAAAAGTAAATATTATTATTGCTTTCTTCTTTTAATGCAGCGATACTTTGAGCTAGAATTCTAGTTTCTTCTGAATTTAACTCTAGATTTTCTGAAGTAAGAGTAAGTCCCATCTCATTCTGATAAATAACAGCAGCACTAAAATAAGCAGAGGCTTTATAAATTTTACTGCACTCTGTCATCGCAATTATAGCATTTTCCCATTCTTCTTCTTCTTCATATTTTTCAGACAATTGGAAATAAGCTCTAGCCATAACCCATAATGCCCAAGCACATTCAAACATTAAATCTTGTATTTCAATTTCTTTTTTAGTTAGAGGGTCAAAAAAAATTGGAGTAAGATCTAAATCTTTCAAAATATCTTTATGAGTTTCATTTTTATAATTAATATTTAAGATTCTGGTATATTCCAATATAAGATTCAAATCATCTAAACTGAATTGATCATCCTTTTTTTCTAAAGCATCTTCAATTTTTTTGATTTTAAAATGCAGATAACGAATTCTCTGCATTAATTCTTCTGTAAAAAAAGTCATTATAAAACCGGATAGTTTTTTATTAAATCTAGTTAAATTAAATAATTCAATAATCATATTAAAACTAATCTTTCAAAACATTTTTATTAATGACTTATCTATAAAAATCTTAATATTAAGAAATTACTCCAAAAATGAGCAAAAATTTAATTTTTATTTTTGAATTTGTCTCTGGAGGTGGTTTTAGTAAAGTTAATATACCAATTTCACTTTTTTGCGAAGGTTTTGGTATGTTAAGATCCATAATAACAGATTTTAAAGCGTTGGATTTTGAAATTTACACAATTTTGGATTACAGGATTTTTTTTTTATCGAGTTTTATACAGGCAGATCTTGTAGAGAAAGTAAATTTCAATGATGATTACTTAAAGATTTTTAAAAACTTTGCAAAAGATTGTAAATATGTTTTTATTATTGCCCCAGAATCCTCAAATGTTCTTTATAAATTAACAAAAGTCGTTAATGATTATGATAAAATTATTTTAAGTACAAATCTAAGAGGAATTAAACTGGGTAGCTCAAAAATAAGAACGTGTAAGTTTTTTAAAAAAAATAATGTTCTTACTCCAAGAACTTATGCAATCCCCTACAAAAAGGAATATTTAGATTTGAATTTCATAGTACAAAAACATAGAAAATTAAATTGTCCAATTGTGATTAAACCAGAAGATGGAGTTGGAGCAGAATCAATTTACTATTTTGAAAAAGAAAATCAAATAATTAACTATTTTAAGGAAAATAAAGGAATCAATGATGATCGAAGGAAGTTCATCCTTCAAGAATTTATTGAAGGAAGAGATTTAAGTATTTCGATGATAAGTTCTCCAAATCTGTTTGATCAAAACCCAATCATTCTAAGTGTGAATTCCCAGTTCATTAATATTAAAGAATTAAAACCAGAGTATTTTGGTGGGTGTACTCCTTTAGGAAATTATAAAGAAATACTTAAAGATTTATCCATTATTACAAAGAAAATCGATTTCTCTAAATTCGACGGGTATATTGGCATAGATTTTATAGAGAAGTATCCATCTTCTTTTTATTTTATAGAAATAAATCCTAGGTTAACAACTTCATACATAGGATTAAGAAATGTAATTAATCTTAATTGTGCTGAACTAATTTTAAATTCTAAATTAAAAGATATAAGTTCAACTGAAATAAAATTTCTAAATCACTCACACTTTTTTCGTGTTGATTTTTCTATTAATAAATTAAGTGATATTGAAGCTTTCTATGAAAAAGAATTACCTCATTTAATGAAACAAATCCCTGAATTTGTCACACCTCCAATTTCACTAAATAAATCGAACCAATTCTCCTGTTTCATTGCTACAAAGATGAAGGATTTGGCTGCATCGAGGATAAGAGTAAATAAAATTATTCAATCTTTAAAAGATCTAAATTTTAACATTATTAAACAAGTAAAAACAAAATTATTGTAAAAGTCCCATAATGAATCAATAAACAAATAATTAAACTAGTTTCAATCCTTAACTTTTTCTTCACACTTAAACTATATGATAATAACCATAACGACCAGACCTGAAAAATAATCAACAGGATTTTATCAACTAAATTGCCTATACTAAGATATATTATTCCTGAAGATTTGAAAATAAAGTGGGTTATTAGGTAAAATATCATTGGAAATTCAACAATTGCGAAAGAAATTAAAAAATTCCAAGTACTTTCCTTTTTATGGTAAAAAAATCGTGAGATACCCTCGATTATGATGAAAAATATAAATAAATTAATTATGAAACTAAAACTAATTAAAATTTGCATAAAAAGATCCAAATTTATTTGATTCGTTTCTAAAAAAAATAACATAAATGAGTAAAAACCATTCAATCCACAAAAAATAGTGCCTAGGATAACAATAACAACAGATACCAAGATGGTGTATACTTTGTCTTTCTTTTCGAAAAGAATGAATCTTTTAGAAGTAATCATCATCAATTTTCTTAGGATAGGGGATTTAAATTCTCTGGTTGGTGATTTAAATGATTCGATATTATCCTTTAAAGAATTATAAGCATAAACTCCTAATTCAGTTAAATAATATTTTTTGTCCTGCTTTTGTTCGATTAATTCCGATAAAGTATCTAAATGATGATAAATTGTTCCAGTACTTACTTTTAGTTCTTTTTTAAGGTTGGTAAAGGATGTGAATTCATTATCTCCAATAATTTTTATTATCTTTCTTCTAAATTCGTGTCCTAAAGCATAATAAAAACTTGCTTCAGCATCTTGTCTATTAGAATCATCCTCAATTTCATTAGGTTTTTTAGAAATTCTTAATTACCATCCGTGTATTTTTCTACAGTCATTAACACATTTATTATATTAATTAATATTAAAAGGAATCCTGCAACTGCTAGGTATAATCCAATACCAGCATTAGGGAGGTATCCTAAATATGATATAACAATTCTAATATAATCAACAAAAAATAATATCAAAAAGCCTAAACCAATGAAAAATATAATAACAGATTTAACCTTTAACTCTATTTTATAAATGATTAAAATACTAGCGAATAAACAAATGATACCACTCATTAATGGGAATAAAAATAAAAATGCATCTGCGACAGCTACAGAGATGGTACTAATATAAATCTCAATTAAACTAGAATCAGAAAACCAAGAAAAAAATTCAGATAATATTATTATTATTGAACCAATTAAACCTATTATAGATGTATTTAAATACTTTCTAAGTTCCATAAAATGCCATATAATTTATTTTATTGAAATTAAAAAATTATAAAAACTCAAAAAGAATAATATTAAAATATATTTTGAAAATATTAATTTTTGCGAGATTTTAGGTTACTTGAAAAAATAATAAAAAATATTAAAATGACATCACAAAATGAATCCGAGATAGAAACAGAATCACCTCCTTTATTTAATTATTTACAACAAGAAATTCCTCTTGAGGATATAAGAGATTACGCATCACCAAGGAGAATATCATCAATTGACTTTTTAAAAGGTTTTGCGATAATCTTTGTAATGTTAGCTCATACAGCACAAGCTTGGTTGGATATTGAATCATTATACTTGTATGGATTACTTTTTGCTTTGCTAGATATTCTTGGTCCTTCCTTATTTGTGTTCCTTTCAGCACTAAGTGTAATTTTTAGCATAAAGCGGAAAGAAGGAATTTTACCACAAAAAATTATAAGAAATCGTATTTTTACACGTGGAATTGTAATGATTATATTAGGAATACTTACTAATTTGGTCGGTGTTGACCCAACCTCTGGTGAAGTTATTATTATTATCTTTGGTTGGAATATTATCACGTTTATTGGTTTTTCTCAAATTTTTTCTTATTATATATTAAAATTAAAAAAATCGACGCGAATTTTGATTGGAATATTGATAATAATTTTATCTCCTGCATTAAGGGCTATTCTTTATATAGGAAAAATAGATGGTAATCTTATATTAAGTTTTTTTCATTCCATTATCACCTCTCCAACCCCTCATTTGACACTTTTACCATGGGTCTCAATTTGTTTTATTTCAACAATATTTGGCGAATATATATATAACGCAATGAATAAAGCAACTAAAGATGCTTATATAGGATTGTTTAGAATTTTTTTTGTGTGGGGAATACTATTTATTTTGATTGGGATCTTCTCTTATTATCCTAATGGCCTTAATTTTACAGATTGGCAACCTGGTTGGTTTTTACAAACTCCCTCATCAATGGAGGCAATTGGGGATGTATCTGAATATCCACAATTAAAATTATTAGCTATTGCTAATAATCAAAATTATTTTACAATTCCTGGAATGCCAAATTTCTTAATAAGAGGAACAAGTGCAAATATGTTTTATAATCAAGGTGCTGCATTATTGATTATATCAATATTTTTTTACTTTGTAGATATCAAAAAAACCACAAATAATCTCACTAATATGATGATTTATTATGGCAAGGTTTCTTTAAGCTTATTTTTAATTCACTTCCTATTTCTTCCCCTCTTTTTTAGTCAATATGGTATAGCCCTCTTTTTAATTATTGTTCTAAGCTATATGGGATTTTTAGGTGTCTTTATGTATGTTTGGATGGAATATGCTAAAGGAGTCGGTTCACCTGAATGGTTAATGGTGATGCTTGGTCGGATTGGAGAAAAATCAGGACAGGCTGTCAAAAAAACCACTAAAAAGATGTATGAGAGAATTAAAAAGCGTGAAAAAGTTAAAAAAATGGAAGATTTCATGAAAAAATTAAGTAAGGATAGTGGAAATGAATAATATGCTTTTTAAATAGATAATTTTGGACTTCAAATGTATAAAACGCGATTATTTTTTTTAATAGCTTGTATTGTAAATGTATTTTACTTGATCTTTACATTCATATTCTTTTATTTGCTAGATAGCCCCTTAATGAGTATTAATGATAATGATTATTTGTCTTTTTATTATGCTGGTTTGAATATATTTAAAGATTTACCTAACTTATATAATTCTTTACTTTCTCCTTTTCCTTTCAGGTATTTACCGATATCAGCTTATTTTTTTACGCCTTTTTCATTATTAGGATTAGAAATTGGCTATTTAATTTTCCAAATTTCCAACTTCTTTCTAAATATACTGATAATTTATTTGATCTACAAAATCATTCATATATATTGGAAATTAAGAAATGGTTCAAATTTTCAATATGAATTAAATCACTTTAAGGATATCTTCAAAAAAACGGAAAATGAATCTATTCTTCATCAAAACGCTGTTCTATTAATAATGACTCCGCAGTTTATGAATTATTTCTTAGGTCAGATTAACCTTCTAGTTTTGATTTTCGTCCTTTCTTCACTTTTTTATTTTTTGAAAGGAGGGGTTAGGAATGATTTATTAGGAGGATTATTATTAGGATTGGGAGTTTCAATTAGACCAACTTTAATTTTTATTTTGCCATTCTTAATGAGGTTACACTACAATAGAGAAACAAAGAAAATTACCTTTAATTTTAAAACAACTGTTTTGAGATTGTTGGGAACTATGATTATAATATTTATCTCAGGAGTTTACTTTTTAATTTATCCCCAAATGTTAATAGATTTTATTGATGTCAACCTTGCTGGAAAATACACCTATGCCATTGAAGGTGGACTAGAAATAAATCCATCATTTAGTCTCACTAGAATAATATTAATTTTCTTACAACTGATTGGAGTATCTATTAATGGTTTTCTAATTTTTATTATAATATCATTGGTAATACTAGTCCCAATCTATTTTTTACATATTCAAAATTCAATGAAACCAACCAATTTATTCAATGGATATTTTGCGGGGATTCTAGTGACATTAATTGTTTATTTTGATTCTTGGCCTCATCACCTTGTAGTTTTAACTCCTTTCTTGATCTTTTTCCTTCTTTTACACAAAGAATTCAAGTATAGGAAATTAATGAAATATTCTCATTATCTTTTAGCTATTTTGGTTGTAATATTTTGGGGGATTTTTTATTTAACTTATGAATTTTTCCCATTTAATATAGGGAGTTTAATATTAATGATGTTATTATACTATTCCTTAGTTATTTTTTATGTAAATCAAGTTGAATAGAATTTATATAAAATATATTAAAACCATATTCAAAAATAAATACTTTTGTCATAAGTACTGCTCTTAAATTAATCCTAATGATAACAAAAATGTTTTTTATGGTTTAATCCTTCAATTATAATATATCTAAATTTAAGTTAGAAAATTATCATGTTCCTCAATTAATGGAGTCGGATCAAGAATGTCAACTACAATTGAAGAAGAATTAGATCTTGAAATTAAAAATGATTCATCACCAAAACGAATTGCTTCAATAGACTTTGTCAAGGGATTTGCATTAGTGTTTATAATTTTAGCTCATGCTGCTCTCAGTTGGCTTGATAGTGATTGGATTTATTTATATGGGCTTGTTTTTGCTTTTTTGGATGTTCTTGGTCCCTCATTATTCGTATTTCTGTCCGCACTTAGTGTAATTTTCAGTGTGAAAAAAAAGAAAGGTGTATTACCAGAAAAAAAAATTCGCAATGGAATTTTGACAAGAGGAGTAGTAATAATTATTATAGGTGTACTATTTAATCCAATGTCTTTATTTGCATCTGCATTAGATGTTCCCTTCCCCCAAAATTTATGGGGTTGGAATATATTAATGTTTATTGGATTCTCTCAGATTTTCTCTTATTATGCAATAAAGTTCAACAAGATTACACGTGCAGTGATTGGTGTAATTATTATTTACTTTTCTCCATGGATTCGAGAACTCCTTTATGAATTTAAAGAAGGAAATATAGTAGTTACTGTCCTACATTTTATTATAACTTCTCCACTCCCTCAAGTACCATTTTTACCGTACTTGGCAGTTTGTTTCATATCCACTATATTTGGTGAGTTCCTTCATGAAGCAATGATAAAAGGGACTAGAGAAGCTTATTATAAATTATTCCGAATATTTTCCATATATGGTATTGTATTTGTATTACTAGGGATATTCATAATCGTTCCTAGGGGGACTCTATTTAATATATGGGATTTTGGATTAACGCGAGTAATATCCGGACCTGTATCATCTTCAGAAACTATTGTAAGATCAGAGTATTTACATATTGACTTATTGGATATCGCAAATCTACAAACTTATTATACGTTTGATGAAATGCCAATGTTTATGATAAGATGTACTGCCCACAATATGTTCTACAATCTTGGTGTTGCTTTCTTACTTATTGCAGTAAGCTTTTATTTTCTTGATATAAAAAAAAAAAATAATGATGCCATAAAATTTGTTTTATTTTACGGAAAAGTTAGCCTTTCACTATTCCTTATTCAATACTTATTTCTCCCATTATATAAAGGTCAGTTTCCAATTATGTTTTTTCCAATTGTCTGGGTTGGCTATTGTGGCTTTCTAGGTATACTGATGTATGTTTGGTTGAAATATTTTAATGGTGTTGGAACACCTGAATGGATTATGAGTAAAATTGGAAGTGCAGGACAAAAAAAGAAAAAATCGTGAAAGAGATCTCTTTTAGAGTAATAAAAAAAATAATTAGGCTATATTATAAAGATATAAATATCTTTGAAAGATAATATGAAATAATAAGCGATGATTAAATATTAATAAAACTCACTAAACTTAATTTAATTCAAATAACAAATTTTTTAGATAACATTTAAATATGTACACTTAATATTTATTTCCTACGAGGAGATTGATGATGAGTCCAAACTCTCAATATAAATTTAAAATAACACTTTTTGGGCCGGGAGGAGTAGGAAAAACCTCTCTATTATTACGATATATAAAAGATTATTTTAGTGATGACTTGAAAAAAACTATAGGGAGTAATTTCTTAATTAAGGATGTTGAACTTGATGGTAAAAATGTACGTCTACTTCTCTGGGATATAGGCGGTCAACCACAATTTCATAAACTTCGGACTATTTATTTTAAGGGTAGTAATGCTGCACTTGGCGTTTTTGATTTATCATCTAGCCAAACTCTTCTAAAAATTCCTGGTTGGGTAAGCTCTATTAAGAAAACAGTGAAAAAAACAATACCAATGCTACTTTTAGGTAATAAAGTCGATTTAGAGAGAGAAGTTGATCGAATAGAAGCAGAAGATTTAGCTAAAAGATTAAATTGTGAATACATGGAAACTTCAGCAAAAACCGGAGAAAATGTAGAATTAGCATTCGAAAAGATCGCAAAAGCATGTTTAGAGGATATTGGTCATTAAATTAATTTATTTAACTTCTACATAACCTTTAACTTCTTAAACTCTTCTTTTAATTCATCAATATTGATATATTTTATTCCAATAATGCCTAATTCTCTTGCAGAACGTATATTATTCAATCCATCATCTACATAAACTATTTGTTCTGGGTTACAACCAGCTTTTTGAATAGCATATTCAAAAGCTTTTGGATTAGGTTTAATTAGATGAATTTCATGTGAAAGAATCAATTCATCAAAATAATTAATGAAATCCCATTTTTTATCTAAAATGTAATTCCAATGACTAGAATTTAAATTAGATAAAGCTAGAAGTTTATATTGGTTTTTATCTCGTATTTTTTTGATTATTTCAATTATATCTGAATTTAACCCCGATATAATACTATTAAATGCATCAAAAAATTCAGTTTGATCTAACATGCAAACTTGAAGAAGGTCACAAGCCAGTTGGTAAAATTCATCATCAGTCATATTTCCTTGATGATATATGTCAGATTGCCTAAAAAATTCTAACATAATTGGTGTTTGAGGTTTGTTTAAAGGTGATTGCATGATTATTTTATTATAAAAATTCGAGAAATCTAAGTCTATTACAACTCCTCCCAAATCGAAAATAATTGCTTTAATTGGCATAAAATTTACCGTCTAAAATAAATTTTTGTACTAAACTTCCTAAAGGGTATTGGCAATTTATATTTTGGAAAATTTCTAGTATCTTCTTCTAATAATACTAATAATTTATCTAACTTTACATCATTAATTTGTTCAGATGTTTGTTTTTTTGGACCAAATGGTTTACCAATCAACCGTTTTCTAATAGAAATCGTTTGATTCTCCTGCTCTTTTTTCCCGATTATTAATGTATATGGTATCCATTCAATTTCAGATTGTCTTATTTTTTTACCTACAGTTTCTTCTCGATCGTCAAAATCCGCTCTAAATTCCTCCTCATTGAGGATATTAAGTAATTTTTCAGCATATTCCTTCTGATCATCACTTACAGTTATAATCCGTACTTGAATTGGAGATAACCATGTTTTAAATCCAGGCACTATTTTATCTTTATTTCGAATTGCTGCTTCGATTAGCCCCCATAATATCCTCTCTAATCCTCCAGTTGGAGAGTTATGAAGAATAATAGGATATTTTAATTGACCGTCTGTATCTATAAATGAGATATTATATTTTTGTCTTTTTGTTCCTTCTGAATCAGTCATATAATCTAACGAACTTTCTACATCTATTTGGTTGGTCGCCAATGTCGCGCTTTTATTGTCAGCGGAAAGTACATTTCTCTCCATTTTTAAAATAAAGTAATAATATCTCTCCTTCCATAATTCTAAAAGAGCTGGATTTCTATCTAAACTTATCAATTTTTTAATCCATTTTTTGTTTTCTTGGTAGAAATCCTTTGTAGTACGAAATATTGCATAAGAATTAACCCCTAAATCTTTCTCAAGATTTTTAATTAATTTGTATTGTTTTCTATATTCAACAATGGTAGATTCTAAATCCTTACATAGAGTATGAAGATCTGGCATTATAAAAGTACGTAATCTTCTTAAACCACTTACTTCACCTTCCAATTCCCGTCTAAAATCATATTGTTCAAATTCATATGTACGTAAGGGGAAATATTCAGGTTTTAAATTCATTTTAGAGAATAAATCGAATAAGAGAAAATCACTTGCAAACCTTAATAAATACCTATCTCGTCCTGATTCAACCCAGTAAGTTCGAGCTGGAAATCGAGCAGTTTGAGCAGTTAATTTTTTATTTTTTACAGTATACATAACTGGAGTATCAATTAAAATCGCTCCAAAATCAATTAAGCGATCTTCTACAAATTCTTTTATTAAATTCTTCATTATCACTCCTTTTGTATACCAACGATAATTTCCTGTATCAGTATTAGGATCAAAATCAATTAATTCAAACTCTTTCATAAATTTAATATGAACTGGTTCATATGGCTGCTCTAATTTTCTAGATCCAAATTCTGCCTGTAGGAATAAATTAAAATCTTCATCTTTAATTTCTTTCAAAGGTAATACATTTCTTTCCTCATCCATTTTTATGTCTAATTCCTTTCCTTCGGGTGTTATAATTTTAAATGTTGAGGTTGTGAGGTGTTCTTCAGGTTGGATATATAGTTTCACATCTCTATACATTTCTGCCATTTCATGGCCTAAACAATTGATTCTAAAAGATTTATACCAGCCGAATGGGGAAAATTTTGCATCTATACCTTTCTCTTCTAAAAAACTAGCTATTTTTGGACAAACTTCCATAGCACTTGCTTCATGACTAAGAAATTTACTTAAATGCGCCCATGGATAAACTAAAACTTTGTCTACACGATACATCTCCCGATCTTTTATGAGTTCTATAAATTTCCTCGGTTTTCCTTTAATTTCGTTTTTTTCAATCTTTTTATTGTATTCTCTTATTTCTTCATTTTTTTGCCTTATTTGCTCTGGGAATCCAGAAATTTGTAAAATAGCGTTTTCTATTTCTTCAGCACCTTGTCTAGCAATTAATTCAGTATCATAAGTATCTTGATCTTCTACTGAGATAAAACATACTAGAATTAAACCTTCCATTTTTATAAAATCATCTGTAAATTCCTGTGGGTTGCTCGTTGCTTCTTTATTCTTAATAACTTCGACATTTTGAGAGTGAATTAATAAGATTTTCATGATAATACCATTTTTTAGTCTGTTAATCAGTACCCTATAATAAATTCTAAATATTTTACTTGATTTTGATATATAATTATATTCAAAATTCAAATTAATTATTACTAAAATTTAGTTCTATTATAATGAATCTTAAAAAAGCTTTTTCAGAAATCACTGAGTTTTTAGAGATATTGTATCAAGATAGAGAAGAAATTTTAAGGTTATCGCGTAATGTAATTAGGGATTGTAGTATTGCCATAAAAAATATTCATAGACGAGAATTTGACAAATTTCAAAATAAAATAGATATAATTAAGATCAATCATCAAAATTTGGTAAAATTAGTAAATAAAAATCCTGGAATTTTTTCAAAATATTTAAAAACTCCTGAACAAGAATTGGTAGAATCAATTGTCTTTTCTTCAATTATTCGCAAAAAAGAACTTCCAACCTCCCATGAATTAAAGATTAATCCTTTAAACTTTCTATTAGGTTTAGCAGACGTTATTGGAGAATTAAGAAGATATGCTTTAGATAATATTAGAAATTCTCATTTTGAAGATTTAAATTTGATTTTAGAAAGTATGGACGATATATACACCTATCTATTTACTATTGATTACCCTGTTGGAGTAACTCAAGATTTAAGACATAAAGTAGATGTTGCTAGAAATATTATCGAAAAGACGAGAGGTGACATCTCTTTAGCAATCCAGATGGATGATTTGAAAAGATGCTTTGAACATAATACGTAAAACCAACTTTAATTATCTGAAATGAACATGTGAGCAAAAGAAGATGAATGAAGTAAAAAAACGAGTATTAATAGCTGGAACATTCGATCTGATTCATGCGGGTCATATCTACCTTATAAACGAAGCTGCAAAGTTAGGAGATGTGTACGTAATTGTCGCTACCGATAAAAACCGTGAATTATTCTCGGGTGAATGCCCGATCATTCCCCAAGAACAAAGATTAGAAGTAATAAAAAGCATTAAAAATGTAAAGGATGCCAGATTAGGAAGAACTGACAACGATACTCTAAAAACAGTAGAAGAAATCAAACCAGACATTATTTTATTAGGACCTGATCAGAAATATAGCCTAAATGTATTAAAGAAGGGACTTAAAGAAAAAGGATTGGATTTCATAGAAGTTAGGAGGCTTGAAAATTATTATAATAAATACGATTTACATAGTTCAAGTTTAATAAAAAAAAAGATTATTGAAAAATATAAAGAGCATAAATCAAAATAATGGAAAATAAAGAAAGAATTTCTACAAATAATTATGCAAATTGGTTTGCTCTCTATTATCTTTGCAAAAATATTGGAAGTCGGAAAGCTATTCATATTAGTAGCGTTGAGTTTGGTAAGATACTAAATTTATCTCAGCAAACGGCATCCAGAAGGATAAACCAATTAGAAGAAATTGGTTGGATTCAAAGAAAGATTGCTGGAAAAGAACAGATCATAAGGATCACCAAGATGGGCGCGGATGTAATGCTTACTATGTATAAAGATTTAAAACAAATTCTTGAAGACATTTTAATAGTTGGTGTAGTCACAGAAGGAATGGGAGAAGGGGGTTACTATGTTAGAATTAAGGAATATTATGAACAATTTAACAAAAAACTAGGCTTTAAACCTTATTATGGAACATTAAATCTTCAACTCAGTGATCTTAATAAAGAATTATTGGAAGAAAACTTAAAAAATCGAATCCCAGTTAGAATCTCTGGATTTAAAAAGGAAGAAGATGGGCGAACATATGGATCAGTCGATTGTTATAATTGTATAGTATCTCATTTAGAAAATCAAGATAAAAAAGTATACGGGGCGATATTAAAGATTAAAAGAACGCACCATAAGAAAAATATTGTTGAAATTCTAGCAGCCCCTTATTTAAGAGATAAGCTTGGTTTAAAAGATGGAGATAAAGTTAGGATAGAATTTACTAAAGAGTAAATAATTATTGTACTTTTATTTGATTCTCTCTCTTTTTTAAGTCAATATAAATACGATTCACTCTAAAAATAAAAGTTCCTATAACAAGCCACATGTAGAAAAACAAAAATACATCAAAAATATAATAGAAATAACCAATAATAGAACTGACAACGATATAAAATAATCTTTCTGATCTCGCCATGAGTCCAACATCGAAATTACCTTTAAAAAATACTTCCGCTCGTGCTCTGCTATAACTGATCATTATAGAAGCTAGGAAAGATATGAATATAATCATTTTCATATCGATAAAATTC
Source organism: Candidatus Hodarchaeota archaeon (assembly GCA_048887205.1). Lineage (GTDB taxonomy): Archaea > Asgardarchaeota > Lokiarchaeia > Sigyniarchaeales > SOKP01 > Loki-b32. The sequence continues at coordinate 273 of JBHLKB010000002.1, read as the reverse complement.
CACAGGAGTTGATCTTGGATAAAAATAAACAGTCCCAAGAATATGAAAAACTCTGAAATTCTGTCCATGAAAGAATCGAAAAATCCTCCAAGTGAACTTGCTCTATTGGTTAATCTAGCAACGTGACCATCGATTCCATCAAAAATACCCACCCAAAATACGAATATAGCAAAAAATAATAGATTTTTCATAAAAACAAGGGAAATAGCGCTAAGAATTGCTAATAAAATCATAAATATTGTAATAATATTAGGATTTTGAATTCCGATTTTG
>JBHLKB010000001.1:0-30858 GCA_048887205.1 Candidatus Hodarchaeota archaeon | reverse complement strand
ACTTTTAATGTTGAGGAAGGAAGAATAAATTTGAAACTCAAACCAAATTTAGCTCCAAATGTGGTAGCTGTATTTCCTCTTGTTAGAAATAAAGAAAATATAAGAACTTTAGCACTAAAAGTTCATAGAAATTTGTTAGAAAATCGGATAGGTTCCTTTTATGATGCAGCGGGATCTATTGGAAAGAGATATAGAAGGCAAGATGAATTAGGAACAAAATGGTGTATCACTATAGATTATGAATCGCTGGAGGATAATACAGTAACCATCAGAGAACGTGATTCAATGGATCAAATAAGAGTAAACATTTCAGATCTTTCTGAAATTATAAAAAATAAGCAAAGAGAGTAAATTCTTACACTATTGCTAAATATTATGATCTATTTGATGCGTTCAGAAAAAATTTTAAAGAGAAGGATTTTTTACAAATATAATTTAAGAAGTGAACTTTCGTTAGAACAATTTTAATTGCTTGATTCAAGTCAAAATGAGATTTTTGAGTTTAAACAATATTGAAAAGAAAAGAAGACAGAGGAAGCAATTGTTAAAAGGAGTTATATGTCTTCTCTTAACAATGATTATTATGCTAAATTTTTTACTTATTAACGATAGTAATTTTAAAATTAATAATCCTGAAGTCTTTTTACCTATAGATGAAAGTGATAAACAGGAGAATCTCCTTGATAATAAAATAACAACCGCAGGAACTTCAATACTTCGAAATCCTTTTACTGTGAATTTTGAATTATTAAGAGCTTTTTTTGAAAATAAGTATCAATCAAGTTTAGACTTTGAAGTGCCCATGTATTTTCGATATGGGGATACAGATGGTGATATTACTGATGATACTATTTTTTCAGAAGATAATTTACTTTATTATAAGTCATTAAAGAAAATGGAAATAAGTAAAACTACCACATTTGATATGTATTTAAAGCTAAAAGAGACTCCATTATGGTATGAAGGCAACAACGGCCAATTTAATTATGGATTCGTAGAATCAATTGATAATTCTACCAGCCAAGTAAAAAATAGTGATAGGTATTTATATGATAATTTACTACCCATTTTTCTTCTAATTGGAAATATTGGATATGATCTTGATGATTTCTCCATTGATGGTATATTTCCAGAAGATTCTATAAATGAAATGTTTTATTTAATAAATTCATCTGAATTTTGGGACGGGTCTAATTATGGATTTTACAATCATAATTCTACCTCTGATAAGTATCTTGAAAGCAATTTTTATAGCGTTTTAGCAAATCTTTTAATTCATCGAGTTTATCAAGACCCCAAGTATGATATTTCTATAAGAGATAGAGCTTATGAATTAGCAAATCTTACAATGATTGCTATTAATAATAGTATGTGGAGTACATCAGGAAAAGCTTTCTATCACCATTCTGACACAAATTGGAATCCTTTTATTGTTCTTTTTGGTACAAATTATCATTTAAGTACAAATGCTTTAGGAATAATTACATTTTTAGAATTTTGGATTAAAACTGGAATGAAAAATGATTCTACCTACTACCCTTATTTTCAAAAAGCTATTGATGTCTATAACAGCTTAGATAATAATTTATGGGATGATATTAATAATCTCTATGAAAATATTGCTCAACCGGATTGGACTGTTATTGATTCTACACCAGATCTTAAAGCAAATGCCTTAATGATGAGTGCTTGTTTAAAACTATTTGAAATTACAGGAAATTATACCTATTATAATAGAGCTTTGCAAATTTTCAATGGTATTGAAACAAATTTATATGACAATGTAAATAATGCCTATGATTTTAACTTAGCAAACAATTCTAAAAATTTTAACTCAAACCTCGGATTAAGCGAGGCGTATTTAGACGCTTTTGAAATTTATAATAGTACAATTTTAATTGCAACGTATAATGTTTCAAACGATATTCCAGATTTTATCTTTAATCATGATACTTTGAATTTAACATCTAGTTATTCATTTAAAAAAACTAATGAATATTATAATCCCGATAGCAATTCTTATCTAAGTTTTACAGTACAATATGATATTACAAATGCTAGTATTACTTACCTGTTAAAATATCCGAACGGAACTTTCTTTTATCAACTTGAAGACCAAATTGTTGATCCTGTTACCTCCTCTACTCTTTTATATAATGTCGAAGAAAGTTTGCCTATGGGTGATGGATACTTCATCTATGTGTGGGCTAATACAACTTATTTTAAAATGGCACAAGATCTAAAGCGCTTCAACGTTAGTTCAGGTTTAATTAATACAACAATTAATGGATTAATAAGCACCTTATATCAAGGACCAATTGTAAATGTGTCTCTAGTTATCAACAACACACGTCGTGATAACTTAACCGTAACAGCATCTTTAGAAGGGCAGGAAATAAAATATTACGCCCCACAAGTAATCAATTTTACGGCTTCTAAACAAATCATAATCTCTTTTAACCTTACAGCTAAAACTGGGGCAATACCTGGAAAGACCGAAATATTTTTTAAAATTAAGCAAGGCAATGTAATTTATTTAAAAATTAAAAGGATTATAGAGATTGGATATTCATTTGACTATAGCAACCTCTTATATCAAAGTAAAGTGGTTCCTGGAGATAATATATTTGTATCAATGAATATAAAAAACTTTCTGCCAAATGCAACCCAATCATTAAACATAAGTTTTACAGGAATCACTCAAAACAGTATTGATGATTATGTAAAAGAGGAAACATTAAATGAAAATGAAATAAGAGCAGTATCTTATAATTTAAAATCTTTAGAATCTATTACCGATGAGACAATTAAGATTAAAATGAATATTTTAATAAACACAACAGAATATTATTCTGAAGTATTTACAATACAAATAATAGATAAATTTGAGATCCTTAGTGTTTCTTTTCCTGAACGTGTACCACAGGGGGTTCTTGCATATTTAATTATTATCATACGAAATAACCAAGAAAATTCAGAACCATTTTCATTATATATAAATGGAGAAGGAATAGCTACTAATATAGTCGAGTTAAATACTGGAGAAAATAGAATTTTTGTACAAATTATGCCTACAATAAATCCTTATGAGTTTGGGATAAAGAAATATAGAATAGTATTAAAAGACAGTGTTGAGGAAGAATTTGCTAGATTTTATTTTGAAGTCGCAATAGAGTTATCAACTCTTAATTTAATTATTTTTTACGTATTACCGATTATAATACCTATTGGAATAATACTGTTTTTTAAAAATAAAGATATAAAATTTAAGAAATTAAGAAGATGAGTAAGAATTGATAAAAAGTCAACACAAATATGGTATCTTAGTAATTTTCATTTTACTTGCTTTAGTTTTTAATATTCTGCTAACTCCATTAAATCATAAACAGGTTTCCAATCAAAAATATAATAATTATGATGAGGAGGAATCTCTACCTAAAATCGCTGCTGCCTTGACATATTCTGATATTTTTCAGAATGCAACAGATGTATATCGATGGTTTGAGTCTATTAATTTCACTGTCGATACTACTAATTTTCCAAATGCCAACTATACAATAATGCAAATATCATTTTTTAATGGCTCTATCAGAAATTATGATATGGCATCGGTCGGGAATAATAAATCTTTCTATGAATATAAACCAGGATACTATGCCCCCTTAGGATTTCAAAATGTCAGTTTTTTAATTTATAATCAAACTGGTACATTATTAAATGATCAAACTACATATACTAACTTCACAATTCATACAAACTGTTTAGCGATTTTTAAAAAAGAAGGAATAGTTAGTTATGAATATTTTATTGGAGATATTTTATACGCTGAATTGTTGATAGATAATAATTTTACTAGTAATAGTGTTACATATGAACTTCAGTGGAATATAACTGTTGTTGATAGTAGGAATGAGACAACACAAAATAATTTAATAAATCTTGGAAGTAATAGTAGTCAATTCACCCTTCCAATAATTAATGAGACTTTCAGACAGGTAAACAAAGAATATTATATAAAAGTAAATATGTCTGATATTAATACTGGAAAAAAAGTAGCTGCTTACTTTCCTTTCTATGTAAGAAATTCTAATCCCTTAATTACCTCTATCATTGACCTTTCTCCTAGTGAAGTATTTAGAAGTGATGATTGTACAATTTCTGTAAATGCTACTGATATTGAAAGCTTACCGGAGAATCTCACAGTTCTTATGAATCTTCAAGATTCTGAAGGTAAAAATGTGTTGGTTAATAACATATTGGAGCATGATAGTGGACATTCTTATTCCGATCTTTTTACATTACCATCGAACAGACCTATTGGTAGTTATAAAGTCATTGTAATTGCGCGAGATGAACATGGAGGGGAATCTTCCAAAGAAACCTTTCTAACGGTGAAAAACAATCTCCCTGAGATTCATAGTTATACAATCAATGGAATGACCATGGATCAGAGTATTTCTGTCCAATATGGTGTAAATTTAGTTTTTTCATTTAATGTATCTGATGTTGAGGGAGTATCATATGTTAAACTAGCCCTTATAGACGAAAAAAATGATTGGTATAATATTACGAGTGTTTATAATGGAGTAAATACAGAAATTGTTATTAGGACAATTGAATTAATAACTGGCACTTGGTATGTGTATGTGTATGTTATCGACTCAGATGGTGCAGTTACAAGCCTTACAAAAGATTATAATTTAGCACCCCAGGGAATAAGAATAATTCCAGACATTTTAAGTAATTTTATGCCTTGGATTGGATTTTTCTTTGGATTAGGTATTGGGATCCTTGTAGGTATTGGTAGTATTTATAAATACTTCAAATCAAAAGCACAAGTTACCCCCCCTTCAAAAAAGGAAATTCCAACTAAGAAAAAACCAATTAAAAAGAAAGCTAAGGCTAAACTGATTAAAGAAGAACTCGAGAAAAAGGAAATTGAAGAAATTGAACCTCCTAAAGAAGAAAAGGAGGAATTTCCAAAACGAAAAATAAAAAGAAAATTATAGATAAAAAATTTTTGTTTTTGATTCTTTTTTTTCCAAAAGATTGTTTTTATCTTTTAACCTAAAATATCATGAAGTCTATAATGGAATTTACCGAGCTTCCCACCATAATTTCCAGCAGAGATTCGATTCACACCTGGTACTTTAACTGCTGCTTCAATTCCCCGCCTCATCGCACTTTTTATTACTTCTTCAGTCGCACCGTCTAAAACTATTTCAAATACACACCCATCCTCCTCTCTTAGCTTCGTATCTTCTACTTTTGTTCTTAACGTTGGACAATAAGCGTGGTTAGTAGTTGCAAAGAGTCCTGGAACATTTTCATATCGAGTTCCTACTTTTGAACCTGAGGGTACAATTCCTCCTGGAAATGGGGTAATTAAATTACTTATATTATTTATTACTTCAATCGCTTTCTCGGCAGCTTCTAAAACAGAATCTTGGTCTTTTCCAATTATCAAAAAATTACCTCCAGCGATTCCTTTTCCAACCATTAAAGTATTTTGAACTATAAACTCCCCTGCCATGATAGGTATTTTCCATATAGGAAATGGGTATACTCCTTCTACTTTTTCTTCATATTTATCTCCAAAGAATTTTAAAAAGAATCCTGTTTTGATTTCAAACTCTTTTTCTGGTTCTAAAGAACCGTCAATTAAATCAAAACAAGCAGCAGTAGGACTAGTTAAGATGCATTGCCCTACACGGTGTAGCATCACATCACTGATTTTTTTTTTATCTCTAACAAAGAACATTAAGGCTGCTCCAGGACGCTTATCAAATGTATTTTCCCCAGGTATTAATACATCGATACCTGCTTCTGCATCACAACCAATTCCCGATGTACCGTAACCTGTTGCCTCCCTTGCTGCGATCTGCACCCATTTTTCATTTTTTGCTGTAACTAAAATTCTTGTGAACCATGCTCCAAATGCTTCACAGAAAGTATCTTCAATCTCGACACCATTTATCTCCATTTTTATTATAACTCCTTTAAATCGTATTTTTTATTTTAATTTTAATAATATGTATTAACTTATAGCGTTCTATTTTATATAAAATTTTAAAAAAAAAATAAAAACATTGTAAAATTGTAAAGTAATATAATTCTAATTTTAAAATTTAAATTTTAAAATAAAATTGTTTAAAATGAGCGAAGAAGGGAAAATACTTAATATTGGTATCCTTAAAAATGGTACCATTGGCTCATCCTTGTTACTTGCTTTTTTAATGGACGAGAGAGCAGAAGCTACGAGAATTAATGTAAGAGAAGTGACTTCTGGAGCTAAAATGCATCCAGCAGACCAATGTGTAGAAACTATGAAAAAGTTACTAGAATTTCAGCCTGAACTAATAATAATGTCTAGTCCAAATGCAGCATTGCCTGGTCCTAAAGCGGTTAGAGAAATGACGAGGGGAATACCTACAATTGTTATTTCTGATGCTCCTGCTAAAAAAGCTATTGACGAAATAAAAGAAAAGAATATGGGTTATATATTAGTAAATTGTGACAGCATGATCGGAGCACGTAGACCTTTTCTCGATCCAGTTGAGATGAGTATATTTAACTCGGATCTACTAAAGGTTCTTGCAATCACTGGAGCACTCCAAGTAATTTCTGAGGAATTAAATAAGGTAATCATGGATATGCTTGAAAATAGATCACCTATTTTACCTCAAATTATCATTGAAGCAAAAAATGCAACTGAAGCTGCCAAATTCGCGAATCCATATGCTAGGGCTAAAGCAATCGCTGCTTTTGAACTAGCAGCTTCAGTGTCTAAAATTACAGGAAAGGCTTGTTTCCAGTTAAAAGAACGATCTGAATATATGCCATTATTAGCCGCAGCTCATGAGATGATGAGAACCGCAGCTCTAATGTGTGATGAAGCAAGAGAGATTGAAAAATCTAACGATACTGTCATTAGAAGACCACATCATGCAAAACAACATTTTTTAACTAAGATTGGATTATATGATAAAGAACAATAAATTAACAAGAATGAGTTAAAAATTTTTAAGAATTATTTTTTTATTTTCCATTTTTTTTAAAATTAATGATAAAGATTAAAATTCAGGAGATTTTAAATATAGTTTCAAATTTTTAAATGCATCTCCAGTTAGCGCGTTCATAACACCAGAAAAGACTTCTAGCCTTTTATTTCTCGTTACTGCCATCAAAACTGCTCCGTTACTAACTTCTTTCACTAAAATCCAACAATTCTCTGATTCGTATACAATAGTAGACAAGGATAAAGGAGAAAGGATAGATATATTTTGAAGTTCCATAATCTGTTGATAAATATTATAAATATTAGAATCTAAGGTTCCGATTTCAAATTTCATAAACCTTAATGGTTTCGATTCAAATTTACCAAAGGTAGAGGAAATTAATAATCCATCAGGTTGGTTAAATAAAAGATATTCCGATAAAGTATTGATTTTTAACTCATCTAATAAATGTCGAATTTTTCCTAAACGTTGCATTGATAAAGTATTCTTTTGAATCTCATAATCTAATATTTCAATCAGTCTATGTTGAGCACTTCCTTCTTTAACAGACACAGGGGTGAATGAAAGTTTTGCCATTAAACCGTCGTTTAAATTTTCTGTTAAGATCTTGTAATATTCATCTTCTTCAGATTCTTGTAAGTCTATTTTATTTAATAGAACATAAACCATAGCAATTTTAGGAGAAAATTGGAATAAATACTTTAAGAAGTTATCAAATATTTCTCTAACTTTAGGATCCACCGCAGCAGAATCAACCATAAAAACTGCTGTCGTGGCTTCTGAAAATATCAGTTCACGTTGAGATTCAGAGAAGTATCTCTCCATATATCTCTCCTGTCCCCCCAAATCCCATACATTGAGTTCCATTATACCACGAAAGATAAAATTTTCTCTTGAAACTCCTTTAGTGGGTTTTAAATCTAACACTTTCATAAAATTATATCCTAAACAAGTCGTTCGCATTAGTGATGTCTTACCTGCTCCAGCAGGACCGAACAATAGAATTTTCATTTAAATACAACCAGATTTAGATTTAATTTTTTCTTTATCTTCAATATATTTTTTATACTTTAATTTTTATTTAATTTTTTCTAATTCTTAAATAGAAATTGTAGCTTAGTAGGAAATAGATTTTATTTAAATATCATTTTTAATTAAAAAAAATCAATTTAAGAAAATGTAAATGGATTGAATAAAAAATGGAAGATGGACTTTTGAAATATATTAGAAACGTTCCAGATTGGCCAAAACCGGGGATTCAATTTAAAGATATTACTACTTTATGTAAAGATTACGCACCATTCAAAGAATCATGTGATAGAATTATTAAACATTATAGAGATAAGGGAATTAATAAAGTAGTTGCTATTGAAGCACGTGGATATGTATGGGGTGGAGTATTAGCTTATCAATTAGGTGCTGGATTTATCCTAATAAGAAAACCAGGCAAACTACCCTACAAAACTATAAGCGAAACTTATGAACTTGAATATGGGATGGATAGTATCGAAATGCATGTTGATGCAATTGAAAAAGGAGATAAAGTACTAGTTTTTGATGATTTATTAGCAACTGGAGGGACTGCTAAGGCAGCGTGCAGTTTAGTAGAAAAGGCAGGAGGGGAAGTTGTTGGAATAGCATTTGTTATTGAATTAACAGGAAGTTTACATGGTAGGGACAAATTAACGGGATATGATATTATTTCACTCGTAAAAATACCAGTTGAAGAATAAAGCTATCCCAAAATAAACTATTATTCAGGAAAATTATTAAAAAATAATTTTTTTTTATATTCGTTCTAATCTTTGAGGGATATATCCAAAAGTATTAAAAAATCTTTTTCTTACATTATTAATATCGAATTTTTGAGTTTGAGCCCCTGTTGTTTCAACTACAAAGGAGCCAATTATAGATCCTAAACGACATGAATCTAAAAGAGTCATATCTAAGGTTAATCCTGTTAAGATCCCAGCACGATATCCATCACCAGCTCCAGTAGTATCTTCTATTTTATTTGGGGTTGCTATGCGTATACTTACTCTAAATATTTTGCCTTTAGCATCTTTATAAATTAATTTAGAACCTTCAGAACCTAGGGTAATTATAATAGCATTGACATATTTGATTAGCTCATCTTCAGTTAATTCAATTTTTTTTTTAATTTGATTTATCTCGTACCTATTTCCTATTAAAATCTCTGATTTTTTTATTATATCTATTAATAATTCTTTTGGAAACAAAGGTGTTACTTGACCTGGATCAAAAATTGTGGGTATTTTTAAATTATATAATTGCTCTGCAAAATTTCCCATTGCTTCAACACTTTGTGTTGAATTTATTGCATAAGCAAAAGTCTCAGGATTTTTAATTTTATCTTTCAACTTAATTTCCTTGCATTTCTCTAAAGCTCCACCATGAAAAACAATCATTTGATTAGATTTAATATCATTGACAATATAACATGCAGCAGTGAAGAGATCATCATGAATATCAACTCCAATATCAATATTTGAAAATTGGTTTATATGTTCTTTATAACCTAAACTTATAAAATCCTTCCCAACTGCGCCTAATAAATAAACTTGTGCTATATTTAATAAACCTAGATTGTATGCAATATTACCTGCGGTTCCTCCAAAAAATTGATAACGACTATCTGCTGTAACCGTACTTTGATATTCCTCCTTATCGGGATCAATTGATACCGCATTAAAAAAACTTTCTTTAAACCCCATAATATAATCATAAGCTAATGATCCAAGAATAAGAACTTTATTTTTACGCATGAGCCATAAAATTAAATTTTAGAACTATATTTTACACAAATCAATATTATGTTAAAACTTTATAGAATTTAGTATTTGGGAGTAAGTTTTTAAAAAATAATTTATAAAATTTTAAATTTTATAATTAAAGAACTCAATATATATACTACAATATATAAGATAGGAGAAAAACATTGGTAAAAATAGGAATTATTGGAGGATCGGGATTGGACAATCCAGACATTTTAAAAGATTCTAAGGATATTGATGTCGAAACCAAATATGGAAAACCTAGTTCTTCTCTAAAATTAGGAACAATCAAGGACGTTGATGTGGTTCTTATAGCTAGACATGGAAGACAACATACTATACCACCCACACAAGTAAATTATAGAGCTAACATACAAGCATTAAAAGATCAAGGGTGTTCTCATATAATGGCCACAACAGCTTGCGGAAGCTTGAGGGAAGAGATAGATAGAGGTGATCTCGTTATCCTTGACCAATTTATTGACTTCACCCGACATAGGAAAATTACTTTTTTTGAGCAATTCGTTCCTGGAGATATGAAACATACACCAATGGCCGATCCTTTTTCAGGAGAGTTGAGAAAAATTCTTATTGAAACTGCTAAGCAGTTAAATCTTAAATTTCATGAAAAAGGAACTGTTGTTACTATTGAAGGTCCAAGGTTTTCTACAAGAGCAGAATCAAATATGTTTCGGATATGGGGCGCCGATGTAATAAATATGAGTATAGCTCCTGAAACAATTTTAGCAAATGAAGCGGGTATTCCATATGCTGCAGTCGCGATGTCTACAGATTATGATTGCTGGAAAGAAGATGAAGTTCCCGTAACTTGGGAAGAGATATTAGAAATTTTTAGTAAAAATGTCAATAATGTTGTTAATTTAATAACAAATGCTATAAAAAAAATAAGATAAATGTTGGTTATCTTGTAAATTTCTATTTATTTTTTTTTACTTTTACACCATAAGATTTGAATTATAAAACTTTCATTATTGCTTTTTTCTTTTGAATTTTTAAAAAAGTTGATATTTTTTGATTGGTTTTTTAAAATAACAAATTTTTTGATATTGATAAGAAATTTAATTTTTTAAAGAACATGGTAAAAATTTCTTTTTTAGGTGGTTGCAGAGAAATTGGGCGCTCAGGGATTCTTATAGAGTCTAAAAATAGAGCAAAATGTATTTTAGATTATGGGATTGGATTCAATAATGGAGAAAGATTACCACTTGAAACTAATTTTGAGAATCTAAAAGCAGTTGGATTGACTCATAGTCATATTGATCACTCAGGAGCTTTACCTTTCATCTATAAAAAGTATAGAGTTCCATTTTTTACTAACCCTGTTTCCTTAGTGATTGTTGATGTTTTAATACAAGATATGATAAAGATTTCAAATTATCCCTATCCATTTGGTGTTAGAGAATTAGATATTTTAAGAGAAAATGCGTATTTTCTTAAGAAAAAAAATCGTTTTAGAATAGATGATAACTTCTTCATGACTTTTTTTGATGCTGGACATATACCTGGGAGTGTTTCGATATTGATTGAGATTGATGATAAGCGTATATTATATTCTGGAGATATCAACACGCAAATGACAAATCTAATTAATCCCGCTAATCATATAGATATACCTAAATTAGATGCTTTAATTATTGAATCAACATATGCTCTTAAGGAGCATCCCCCCAGAAAATTGCTTGAAGAAAAATTTATAGAACGAATTACTGAGATCACTGAAAAAGGTGGAAAAGTTTTGATCCCTGCTTTTGGAGTTGCCCGTTCACAAGAGGCATTATTGATTTTAGAAAAGTATAATTATACTGGTAAAATTTTTATGGATGGATTAGCTAGAAAAATCTCTAGAATTTATTTAGAATATCCAGAATCTATTAAAGATATAAAGGCTTTTAAAGGCGTAGTAAAAAAAACCCATTTCATTTCTAGGAAAAAAGATAGAATACATGTGAAAAAAGCGAATGGGGTTATTATTTCCCCTTCTGGTATGCTTAAAGGAGGCGCAGCATTAGATTATATAGACACTATATTAACGGATCCTCTATCTGCCATTTATTTAGTAGGATATCAAGTGGAAGGGAGTCCTGGAAGGGGATTACTCGATCATGGACTTTTTGAATTTAAAGAACAACGGAAGAAAAAAAACATTTTCAATAATTTTCAAATTGAAGCTAGATGTGATTACGATTATTTCGATTTTTCTAGCCATGCTGATAATGTACATCTATACGATTATATAGAAAGTATGGAATTTCGAAATAAATCTAATAATAATATATTTTGCATTCATGGAGATAATAAATCAACTACAACTTTTGCAAGTGAATTAGTGAAAAAAGGTTATAATTCAGTTGCTCCTGAAATTGGAGAGGTATACAAAATTTAAACAGTTAAAAATTTATTGGTAAGAGTTATTTTCTTTGCAACTGCTTTTGAATTACTATATTACATTTTTCTAAAAAAATTTCCACACTGGCAATCGGAATTTTGGTACCCGCTGCCGGAGGATGACCCCCTCCCAATACATCTAAATTAGATAACACACAAGCGTCTCTAATTGCTTGCGAAAGATTAACACCCTTTTTTACTATTTTTTCATGTGCTCTTCCTGAAACTTTATAAACATCTTCATCTTCTCGTTTTGCTAAACCAAAAATAGGTTTAGAGTTATCAAAACCTTCAAAATTTTCAAATACTAACATTGAAGTAACTGTTCCTATAATATTTTCTGGAATAACATCTTCACCAAAAAAGTATTGGATATATTCCTTTTGTTGAATTTTTTGGTTATCATATATCCATGTAAGACTTTTCATTAAGGAATTTCTATAGTCTATTAATATGTCTCGAGATTTCTGATATGCAGTTTTTCTATCACCCATTGCTATCGCAATACCTAATGATGCACTGTTTGTTCGCCCACACGCATTTAATAAATTCGAAAATTCAGCTGCGTCATATAATTCTGAGCCAATTACCTCTTTTTTTATTAAATATCTATTTATTATTAATTTCTCTACAATTTTACTCGGTTCGATATCAAGTTTTATTGAAGCATATTCGATAATTGCTGAAGACAACTTTTGTTTTTCATCTTGGTTAAGATCACTTAGAGTTCTTATAATTCCTTTTGAATTTTCCATTAGGATTCCTAAAGTTTGTAAAAAAATTAGAGCCCTATTCGGGTCGTTAGTTAATCCAGGCAGATTAATTTCTTTAGAGTATGCAATTGCTTCATTTAAAGGTTTTATTGAAGAAAAATTTAAATCACTTATGACTTCAATATATCCTCCATCTTTTGCATCCTTTAAAATTAATGAGTTTATGCTTGAAAAGGATTTATTTGGTCCTTGATTTTGAATATCACCTATTGCACCAACAATAGCAATGGGCGATAAATCAACATTTTTACTATTTAAGCATTTGGCAAAATAATAACTTAATCCTGCTCCAGAAATTTCTGAACTTCCGTTAATTCCAAAAAAATATGGATTAATTTGCCATTCGAACGTATTATTATAGATACTATTAATTAGATCAATATCCTCTTTACCGGATACATTCTGAGGAATATGATGATCTAATATAATAAATGAATTGAAATTATTCTTTAATATCAATTCTTTTTGGAGTTCTAAAAACTGACCACTTCCATAATCTGTAAATATTAAGAAATTATTATATTCTTTTGTATTTTCAGAGATTTTTGCTATTTCTTCCTTTTCTAATTGCTTTAAAACGGTGATTTGAAAGGGAATTCTTTCCCGGAATAAAGCTTTTCCTAGAATTGCACTCGCGCTTAATCCATCAGCATCTAAATGCGTATATATGTGAATAGATGATTTATGATCTCTTAAATAATTAAGTAAGTTATTCTTAACGATATTCAAAGCATTAATTAATTTTTCTAATTCTACTTTGGAATCATTCATTATTTATGGAAGTAGATAATCATAAATGCAAAATCAAAATTATATTATATTAAATTATCAAAATAATAATAAATACTCAATTAAAAAAAATAAATTTAATAAGGTGAAAATAAGTGCATCACGTAAAAATAAATGACATTGCTAAGCATATTATTGAAAAAATCATTCAAAATAAAGATATTTATAATGTAGAGATAGTTAAATTAGCAAATGGGTCCACTGTACTTGATATGTCAAAAGCAACTTGGGATGGAGGCAAATTAATGGGAGAAATTTGTATGGGTGGTTTAGGGACTGTAAAATTTTCTTCTTATAATTTGGATGGACATTTTCTGCCGAGTGTTAATGTTTACACTTCGGAACCAATAATTTCATGTTTGGCTTCTCAATTGGCTGGTTGGAGTGTCAAATTAAAAAAGGAAGTAGAAACGGATGGACAGGTTAAAAAAAAAGTTGTTTTTCAATCTTTGGGATCAGGACCCGCTCGTGCTAAAAGTAAAGTGGAAAAGTTATTTGAAGAAATAGATTACAGCGACGATTCTAATTGTGCCGTCATTATATTTGAAACTCATAAATTGCCAAATGAAGAAGTTATGGAAATTGTAGCAAAAAAATGTAGTGTGGAAACAAATAATACATATGCATTATGTGCTCCAACTGCATGTTTGACAGGTTCAATTCAAGTTGCCTCCAGAATTGTAGAGACTGGAATACATAAATTACATGAAATAAAATTTCCGATAGAGGCTTTAATTGATGGTTTTGGTTCTACTACAGTTGCTCCTATTGCTAAAGATGACCTCGGTGCGATGGGGCGTACTAACGATTCTATAATTGCTGCTGGCTTAACATATTATACGATTAATGTAGAAAAGGATAAAGAAGAAGAAATATTTGAACTTCTTAAAGAAGCACCAGCTAATACATCACCAAGTTATGGAAAACCTTTTCTTGAAATATTCAAAGCTGCAAATTATAACTTTTATGATATTGACCCAGGATTATTTGCTCCAGCAATATATACTGTTACAAATATAAAAACAGGAAGAAGTAAAACTTTAGGAAAAGTAAATCATGAATTGTTGAAACTCTCTTATGGATTGATATAATAACAGATTAATAGTATTTTTAATTCTAATGATTTTTTTTAATAGAAAATATAAGTGAAGTTATTACATATTTGTTAATTCTTCTTCATATTTTAGAATTTCATCAGATGAAATATCTCGGTCGAACTTCATTTTTTTTGGGATTCCTAAGTATGCACAAGCGAGTTTGGCTGCAGCAGCAACTTCAGCTTTTTTAAGGGTAATAGAATACTCATCTTGTTGAATTTGGTCTTCTGGATAGGAACTTTCTTGAAAAGCTTTATCGGAAATCCGAATTGTTCGCTGATTTTTCATTTTATATAATAAAGAGGCCATTTTATAGGCCACTTTAAAAGGTAACTGATTCTTAACGATTAAACGTATTATATTATTTACATCAAAATAATTTAGAGTCTCAAACTTGGCGCGAAGATAACTTTTGAGATTTTCAGAATTTTTTTCACATTCAATCTCGGTCCAATCATGAATAGCAAGTTTTCTTCTAAAAAATATTAATTCCCAATCAATATTTAGTTCCTTCAATAACTTAAATAACAAATTATCGTTTGGTTGCCTCGATTCTAGAATTATATAAAGTTGAAGACCGTAGTACTTATGTTCCTGTTGAAGAAAAAATCCTCGTTGTTGCAGAGAGGCAAGGATCAGGACTTTTATAGAAAAAATATTTTCTGATATGTTCTTTTTCCCACAATTAAGATATATAACGTTTCCCTCTTCACTAATATATTCACAATCTAAAAACCCTAGAATACTTTCCTTGTTTTCCTTGATGAAATCTAATAATCCTGTAAGTGTGGGTTTGACATCATATTTAATCAAATCATTTTCTCCAATTGTAACATAATCACTTATATTACTACCTATAGCTAGTTTAATAGAATTTAGCTTAAGCTCTTTATCAAGACCAAAAACTTTCTGAAAAGCATCATTTATGGGTAAGATTTCTTCCTCCAAAATTTTTAAATCAGCAATCGAGCTCTCATAAGGTTCTGGATCATTGAGCAACTTATTTAAAACTGGAGCTTCTGAAGCATCAACCTCGATCTCATATGATTTTGCTAAATCTTTTCGAATAATACAGAACGATCTTTTCTTTTTATTATAGATTGAAAGTGATGTGTGATCATCAATAACTGCCCGAAACTTTTCAATAAATTTATCTTCTGCACTATCTGACCCAATCCTTCTTCGACGAATACTTGATCAACCGATTAATTAGAATATTTTTTTATTATCGTTAATTAAATTATAAAATTTGTATCTTAAATTCTTATCTAAAAAATAATATAAGATCTTATCTTATTAAATAAAAAATAAAATACCACAAAGGGTAAGTAATTTTTAAAAATTTTTAAATTTATATTTAGAAAAGAATATATTCTACTTTTTCTGTTAGTTACTCTTCCAATATAAAACTATCTCCTTTCTTCATATAAACTATTTTAGAACCAAAATTATTTCTTATTGTGTATTTATCTCCTTGGACATCTAATATCTCTATAGAATAAGACAATCTTCTTTGTTTTAAGATTTCTTCAATTATTTTCTTCTCTTCTTCTAAGTCCATGATTTTGAATCATTTAACAATACAAAAAAATTTTATTAATTTTTATTTGAATAATGCTTAAAAAAAAATCCAAAGAAATACTTTCTATCAAATTATTCATAATTATCTCATGTTTAAATATATGAGATTAGAAATTAATTGGTGAATCATTAATAAATTTAATTTTATGTTGAATAACCTTATTAAAAAATCAATTTTTTTTTATTAAATCATATGTTTTTATATATAAACATGTTTTTAATTTAATTAATAAAAAACATGTTTTTTATTCAAAGAGATTAATCTCAAAACTTCGATCTTTTATTTTAGATGCGATATGGCTAAACAGAAATTGGATATTGGATTTTTCACCAGTATGTATTCACAAATTAATGGTAGTGCTATAGCTTGCAGAAACCTTGCTGAAGGCATTGCAAAATATACTGGGCATAATGTCCATGTATTTGCACCCGGTATTCATTACCCTAAAACAAAAATTAAAAATCTATACCTCTATAACTTTTTAGGGGCAAAAATTTCTTCAAAAACTGGGTTTGTACTAAGCCTTCCAATACACAGATACTTTTTTTGTCAATATGATTTTCTAGATATTGCTCATATTCACACACATGCCAGTTTTGGTTCAATGGGAATTAATTGGGCTAAATATCTAGGGATTCCAATGGTTGGAACTCATAATTCTCCATTATCATTTTACACAGCCCAATACATCCCAGTATTTGGTAAATTATTAGCAAGAATGGATTGGGTTTGGCGTTATGAAAGGCATGTATTAGATAAATATGATCTCGTTTCAGTTCCTACGAAATCAAAAAAAGAATTACTTAGAAATCAAAGATTTAAAGAACCAATTATTTGTATGACTAACGGTATATCAGATTTATATTATACAGACTTAAAGGAAAATGGAATACGAGATAAATACAACTTAGACAACAAGAAGATACTTCTATATGCTTCTAGGTTGTCCCCTGAGAAGCATCAACTAAATGTAATTAAAACGTTTAGAAAGATCAAAACGGAAGTACCAGATTCGCATTTAGTACTTGTTGGAAGTGACGGACCATCAAGTTCACATGTTAAGAAACTCATCAAAAAGAAACACTATAGAGATAATGTTTCATATTTAGGTCGAGTGCCTTTCACAGATTTATTAAGACTATATAATACTGCTGATTTAGCTTGTTTATGGTCATGGATAGAAGCTGAGGGATTAGTATTAATTGAAGCAATGGCGCAAGGAACCCCCTGTATAGGAGCAAATGCGGTTGGAATTTCAAATGTGATCAGACATGGCAAAACTGGGTATCTTTGTAATAATCTTAATGATTTCAAGGATAATACCGTAAGATTATTTAAAAATGACGACTTAAGGACAGAAATGGGCATGCATTCTAAAATGGTAGCACAAAATTACAGAATTAGTAAAGTAGCAAAAACTTGGGTGAAACTTTATAAGTTTATAATTAATGAGCTCTACCCTTTACGTTATTATAAGAAAGATAGAAAAGAGAGAGTGGAGTTAGTTAAAGAATTTGTTCATAAACTCCCTATTGCTAGTTTCTAATTTATTATTTAGGTTTTATTAGAAATTGAATCGATCTCTAACTTTATATAGTTTTTTTTTACATTCATCACAAAAATTAATTGATTTCTTATCAATTTCTCTCACGTTATTTGAAAATCGCATAACGCATGAATTTTTGAGACAATGGTCAGGACTTATTATTAAGTGACCAACTTCATGGATAATTTCTTTAAATACTCGCTGTTCAAAAAGTGGATGATCATCAGGTCTATTATAGAATTGTTCTTTTAATTTTAATGATGATACTACACAACATCGGTGTTTTAAGTGAGTTTCTCCAAATAGAAACAATATATTATCATTACTACTTGAATATATAGGAAGATCAGTTATAGCAATTATTAATCCAAGATTTTCTTCCTTCCTCTTGTTTATTAGTATTTGATAGAATTTATTAGTTGGATGTATTTCCATTTTATCAAAGGGTTTTTGCATTTCTTTATATTCCTTTTTAACACCTTTAGAAAATTGCTTGATAGAAAAATTATAACATCCTAAATTTGTAATACCAAAGAAAAAAGAATCATATACTTGATTTAAATTAAATTTGATTCTTTCAAAGAAATCTATATCGTATTCTCCAAAGAATAGAATTCCTAAATGACAAGGGAATAATAGTTTACTTGAGACTTCATCCTTTAATTCAAATTCTTCAATGTAAGAAATTCCTATTCGTGTAATTAATTTTTTTAATTTTTCTTTATATCTTCGAATTTTTTGCTCATATTTTTGAAGTTTTGGCATTATCAGAAGAATTATAAGTTACTTTCTATAAGAAGTTTCTTTCTTTCAATAAAAAATTGAAAAATTGGGTTTAAAATTATTATTAATAGGTATTTAAGTCATTAATAATATTATAAATTAAAACTAATTATTTTTCTATTATTAATATTAATAAAAAATGACAGATATCTCAAAAAATTCTGAGGAGACCAAATTAAGGAATGATAATTTCGAAGAATCTGGAATTGAAGCAGAAACAGATAAAGAAATAATTAAAAAAGATTTTATACCTCATTTCTTTCCAACTTATAGAATAAAAAGAAATTTATATCCAGTTCCAATAATTACTGTTGTTATAATTTCGGGAATTTTAGCATATCTGACATATATTGAAGCGGGTATACAAATTGATGGGGGATATTTCCCAGAAAGTGAATTGGGATTATTGGGCGGAGTTTTGAATGGCTTAATTTATACATCTTTAGCAGTAATATCTGCTTTCATTATCATATTTGTAATAAAAAGAAAGGGTATTGGGGTTTTAATGTATATCTTTGGATTTAGTTTCGCTTTGATTGGATTTTTTCAAACTTGGTTTTTTGGTGATATAATAATATGGTTAGCATTTAACACAATACCTCGTGTATACTATTTGTTTTATTTTGAATTAATTTTTTTTACTGCTGTTTTCACCATATTCATGTTATATAGATATTTTGGTTCAAAGTCAATCAAAACTAAAAATTTTATTGTTTTATATATAGGATTGTTAATAGGAGCATCAATGGGAGTTTTAATGCCTCTCTGGACAACATTAGCCATACTAATTGGGATTTCATGTTGGGATATATTTGCTGTATTATATAAACGCGGTCCAATTAAACAATTAATAGATATTGCATCAAATTCCAATGAAACAGAATTAGAAGGTAAAATTAAATCGGGAGATTATGAATATGACACTTCAAAACTAGAGATTGGTATAGGTGATTTAGCTTTTTATAGTATGCTTACTTCTAGTGCCCTCGTTCAATCCAATAATCTAATAGTAATGATTTTTACTGCAATTTCTATAATAATTGGTACTGGTATTACTATTTCGGGATTAAAAAGAAATAAAATTTTGCCTGGTCTTCCAATTTCAATTTTTCTAGGGATAGGAACAATGATATTCTCATGGTATTTAATTTCAACTTTTTTTGTTTAGTTAAAAATAATTAATAAAAGAAACGAGAATTAAAACGATGGTTGATATAAGTAGCATAAATTCAATAGCAGTTATAGGCGCTGGAACTATGGGTCATGAAATAGCCCAGGTTGCTTTAATGGGAGGTTTTAAATGCGTAATATTAAATGATTTAAAAGATGAAATTCTTAATAAAGCAGCAGACAAAATTGAAAATGGTTTAAAGAGGTTAGAAGCTAAAGGAAAATTAAAAGGAGGATATACAGCTTCTAATCTAATGAAAAATCTAAAAAAAGAACGGGATCTTAAGAAATCTATATCGCAAGCAGACTTCATTATTGAAGCAATTCCGGAAATCATGAAACTGAAGCAAGATCTTTTCGAGAAATTAGGAAAAATCGCCCCAAAGCACGCAATCTTGGCTACTAATACATCAACAATGAGTATAACTGAAATTTCTTCCTCATCTGGACGTCCAGATAAAGTCATTGGATGTCATTTTTTTACACCAGTAATAGTGCTTAGATTAATTGAAATCATTAAAGGTAAGGACACATCAGAGAAAACAGTTAATATCTGTAAAAAAGTATGCCAAAAATTTCCAGCACTTAAAGGGGAAAGATTTTTACCAGTCCTCGAAAAAGAAAGCCCGGGCTTTATTGTAAATAGATTAACGATAACAGGTGGTCTTTACATTAATTGGCTTCTTGAGTATGCGATGGAGAGAGGTATTCCACTGGAACAAATTGATGCAGATATTGACCATTTAGCTAAAATAGGGCCATTTGCTAAATGGGATTATTTTGGTCTTGATGTAGCATATAATACTTTAAATTATTTTGCGAAAGCTCTTTCTCCAGAATTCGCTCCAGGAAAAACTTTGACAAGATTAGTAAATGAAGGTAATTTAGGAAAAAAAACAGGAAAAGGGTTATTTGAATGGAAAGAAGGTCAACTTTCTGTTGATAAAACGAAAAAAGCTGGAATTTTAAATCCTGAGCTTCTTATGGCGATTCAATTAAATGAGGGATGTAGACTTTTAGAAGAAGGTATTGTCTCGGGTTATAAAATTATTGATGAAACAATGATGGCTGGAATGGACATGCCGGGGCCGTTTGGGGCAGGAAAAAGAAATTATGAAAAATGGACAAAATTATTAGAAGAATTTGTAGAAGAAACAAATTTGACGTATTTGACACCCTGTGAGCTAATGAAATCTGGTAAATTCATTCAGATGAGAAAATAATAAATTTTCATAAAAACAATTTTTAAAATAAGTTCAGAACCAAAGATCAATATGAGAAACTTTTACTGATTTAGGCAGTTCTTTTATTTTATTCTCTCCTAAATCTAAGAATTCCAATGATTTTATTTCTAATAATGATTCTGGAATAATTTCAATATTATTTCTCCTTAAATCAAGAAGTTTTAGGGTATTGATATCCTTAATGAATTCCGGAATGGAGTTTATATTTTGATCCCTTAACACGAGTTCTTCCAAAAATTTTAAAGAACTTATACAGTTTGGAATAACATTAATCTGAAAACTGTGATATCCATATAAATAAATGCCACTGATATTTCCATTAAGATTTATTTTATAATTGCAAGCATATAAGCTGGAAATTTTCTCTTTTTTTATTAATTTTTTTAATTTCATCCCTGTGAGAATTTCTAATAATCCTAATATAGGAGCGTCATCAGAGAGGACTCCCTCATTAATGTATTTTTGTATAAAGTTTTTTTTAATAAGTTTAAATAACGAGTTGGGAAATTCACTTATCTGAGAATTATTAGTATAACTTAACTTTTTAAGCGATTTTAACTTGTCCCACTGCAAATTTGGCATATTTCGAAATTTATTCCAATCTAAGTATAAAAATTGCAAATTATTAAGCGACTCAATTGTCTTTGGTAACGTAGTTAAATTGTTGTCCCATAGATTCAAATACTCTAAATTTGATAAATTACCAATAGAGCCTGGTAATCTTTTTAGCTTCTTCCCTGCAAAATCCAATGCTATAATAGTTTTATTCTTTACCATAGGTTTTAAAAAAGCTACCTCTAAATTTCGATTTAATTCATATTCTATGTCCAATAAAAATTCAGCTTCTTTGGGAATAGTGCCATAAATTTCTGTAAATCTGTCTAGGAGTCTTTCTGATAACAATTTTGAGTTTTTTTCTTCAGAAACTTTTATTAATGCCATAAGCTCCTTCAGGACTACTATCGAATTATCATTTTCTATTACCCATATTAAAGGATTTAAACATAAATTAGGAAATCTTTGCAGCAAAATTTTTGCTGAAATGAATCTCACTAATGGATTCACATCTGAAATTAAATAGTTTTCTAAGATTTGAAAATTTTTTTTAGAATTAATAATTATCTTTCCAAATTCTTCTAAACACTTAATCCTATAATGAACATCCTCACAATTTTCAATCAAAGATATATATAAAAGATTGGCTTCTGCTCTTGTTATCTTATTACTGGTGAGGTCATGATTAATTCGCTCTGGCGTCGTGGAATTACTCAAAATACAAAATCACACCCTTTTTTTATAATTTAAAATTAGGAAGTTTCTACAAATTATCTCATCGAATACAGATTTCTCTCAAAAAGTGATATTTGGTAGCATTTACAAACATTAAACAATAATTACATATTATAAATGTTTACTATTTAAAAGAAGAATTATTATATGAGTTAAAGGCTCAATACAATAATTATTAAAATGTCTGATACAAATCTTACCCCAAAAACAGGTTACGAGAAAATAATCGCCTATTTTAATAATAAGCTTGAAATTAATCATCCTATTGCTATTGCTAAAATAGTAGAGGATACAGGATTTTCTTGGAGTTTTGTTAAAAAAACATTGACTAAAATAAGTGATGAATATAATGGATTCCATTTTGAAAAATCAGGAAATACCTGGATTATGTGGAAAGACCGCGACCATTTAATTAAGAAGCTTGAAGAAACTTGCTCCCGCTTATTAGATGATTCAGAAAATGAGAACAAATATTGATATAATATAATTTTACACTGAATTGATTTGAATTTTAAAGAGATAAGAACAAATAAATATAATGAGTGTTCATACATTTATTTTCAAAATTGAAATACTTATTTGTCCATTTGAAA
Organism: Candidatus Hodarchaeota archaeon; assembly: GCA_048887205.1. Classification (GTDB taxonomy): domain Archaea; phylum Asgardarchaeota; class Lokiarchaeia; order Sigyniarchaeales; family SOKP01; genus Loki-b32. The sequence goes on along the minus strand of JBHLKB010000001.1, from coordinate 7,771 downwards.
ATTGTTCTCTATAAAAAACCTTTTTATTAGTGTGAGATTTCATTTAGTGTGAAATTTCACACACAAAAAGTATATGGTTAAAATAAATGAAAATCGAAAAATCTAGTCAAGATCTCGAAAATGAAGTAATCTACGCGGGTTTATGCGTCCACTGTGGAAGTTGTAATGCTTTTTGTCCACATATGGATTTTAATCAGGAAACTGGAGAAGCATATGTTGTAGATGAATGTGCTGAAACTGTAGGACTCTGTTATAATGCTTGCCCACGAAGTTTCCTCCCTGTATCAGAAATTGAACAAAAATTATTTGGAAAAACTCGCATAGATTTAGCTGTAGGAGTTTATAGTGATATAATTCAAGTAAAATCGAAAAACAAGGATGACATTTTAACTAATCTTGTGGTTGCTGCTTTTGAATCAGGATTAGCAAAACATATGGTTTTAAGTGAACCAAAAAGTAAAAAACCCCCAGTTGCTTTTCCTGTGGTCGTAGATAATGCTAAAGATGCAAAAAAATATATACCAAAAGCTACTATGGATAATGCTGGACCACTTATCACCGGAATAGGTCAAGCTTATAAAGATTTTAAACGTAAAATTGGAATTCTTGCTAATCCATGTCATATCCAAGGTCTTGCTAAAATTCTAACCTCCGATTTTAATACTGGAGCAGAACGAACTTCATTGAGAATTGCATACGCTTGTTCCTCGGGAGGTATGACAGGATGTAAATATTGCACTGATTTCTCTGGAGAGTTCTCAGATATTTCCTATTCACCATGGGGGGCTCCAAAAGGTTCTGGAGAAGCTTTTCTAATAATTAGAACGGATACTGGGCAAAAACTGGTTGATGCTGCTGTTAAAAACAAACTAATTGAAATTACAGATCCAAATCCAGATCTATCTGAGATGAAGAAATTTCTAAACAAAAAACGCAAAAAGAATTTCTTAACACTCCTTAGCAAAGAGTTAATAACAGCTAAATATTTAAATCTTAACATTGATGAGTTAAAAGATATTCTTGAAGATTAAAAAAAAAATTTCTTTCTTCCTTTTTATTCAATTTATGACTTAATAAGCTTAGTTTCTTGAGAATAAGATTCAAACTATTTTAAAATATTATGTTTTTTTAATATTGATCGAGTTAAGGTTTCGAAAATGTTTTTATTATTTTCACCACTCTTTGAAGATGTTTCAAAAAAGTAGTCAAGATTGTATTTTTCTTTAAATTCTTCAGCATGTTCATATTGTACACTTCTTCTAATATCAGCTAAATCAAGTTTTTCTCCAACTAAAATAAATATGGGATCTGCAGCGTTTTTGCTAACAACATTATACCATTCATCCAAACTGTCAAAACTAGTACGCCTTGTGATATCATAACAAAGCAAACACCCTGTTGCACCCTTAGAATAATGAGGTAAAAAAAGTCTAAAACGTCTTTCTCCAGCAAAATCCCAAATTTGTAAAGTAGCATTTATATTATCTATATTAATACCAAATGTCGCTAAATCAGTCCCAATCGTGATTTTCTGAGGAATAAATTGCCCTGTAGTTAATCTTTGAACCATAGTGCTTTTTCCTACACCTCCATCTCCGACAATAACGATTTTAAAAAGTATTTTTCGCTGCGACATAATTATGGTCAATATTTTTTTGAAAGATAATTAATAATAATATAAATGAAGATTTTAATAAATTTTATTCAGTTTTTAATTGTTCTTTTATTTTATTATTCAATACTTTAAGATTTTCAATTATGCCAATTTGTATATTTCTTGGTAGTGGCTCGATAATCTTATTCAACTTTTCTCTGCTAAAATTATTAATAGCTTTATAATTTAAAATTAAAAGAATGGACGTTAACGTTGGCGAAATAATAAGAAATCCATAAATAAAAAAAGAAAATGTTATAATTTCTAGACCTGGAAGGATTAAATTTACTCCAATAGTATTAGAAAATGAGAGGAATATAAGAATTATATTTATAATGTTTAGAAATATGAAAACAAAAAATGTGGTAAAAGAAAAAATTCTAAAATTTTTCAATTTTAAAAACGAAATTACATTCCTTAAATCACTAGAGAATTGAGAATCGTTATATTGAGGAGTTCCTCCATCAATATGCTCTGTTATTATTTCTATTCTTGTATATTTCCATAAATCAATGAAAATCCAAAAAAATCCAAATGTATATGAAAAGATGAAAAGTCCTCTAAAGTAGGAGAAATATCCATAAACTAAATGGGGATTGTATAAAGATTCAGCACCCAACCAATAAACTAAGATTGCTTGAAAAAGGGAAGAAAAAAACAACCGATTTGCATTTTTCCTTTCTAAACCTAAAGGATTATAAATAACAAGACTATTTTGAAATTCTGTTCTTTTTTTATTACTAGTAATAATTCTAAAAAATAGGGAAAATGCAAATGTTATCAAGGGAAATAATAATAAGAATATATTATCCCATGTTTGTGCGATGATTAAAATAAAAAGGAAAGTAAACAAAACCAAATCTCGTAAAAGACTCTCAGAGATTATATCTTTTAATGATAAATAATGATTCTCAGTATTTTTTTCATTCATTTTCTTTATTAAAATATAGCTAATAAAATAATTTTTACGATTTTTATCTAGAAAATTATCACTAAGAATGAAAGCCTTTGACTCTTAACCTAACCCTAAAAATTTAAATTAAGCATATAATTTATTCCACTATACAAATTAAATACATTAATGATGTAATGGTGAGTGGAAATCATGAATACTGAACCTATTGAAATTAAAAAAACTGCCCTCTACGAGATTCATTTAAAACATGGAGCTCGGATGGTTAGTTTTGCAGGATATTATATGCCAGTTCAGTATGATAGTATAATAAAGGAGCACGAAGCTGTTCGTTCTAGTGTTGGTTTATTTGATATCTCACATATGGGTGAATTTCTACTCGAAGGTAAAGATGTCATTAAATTCCTTCAATATATAATGATAAATGATTTAAATTTATTAGAGCCATCTAAAGGTCAATATTCTTGTATGTGTTATGAAAACGGAACAGTTGTAGATGATTTAGTCTATTATGAAGAAAATCCAGAACGTTTTAGAATGATTGTTAATGCTATTAATATTGAAAAAGATTTCCAATGGCTTAATGACCATTTAGGAGAATATGATGTTAAAATCACAAATCTTTCGACAAAACGATCTCGTGTTGCGTTTCAAGGACCCAAATCTGATGAATATCTTCAACCATTAGTGAATGTTGAGCTTTCTCAAATTAATAGGTTTTATTTTGCTCATTGTACTATTAATGAAGCTCCAGTTTTTCTTGCGAGGACTGGATATACAGGTGAAAGAGGATTTGAAATATCATTTGAAAATAGGTTTGCAGAAAAGATTTGGAATGATTTAATAAGCATTGGAGCAACTCCTGCCGGTTTGGGAGCGAGAGATTCATTAAGATTAGAAGCTTGTTATTCTCTTTATGGTCATGAAATAAATGATGTTATAACTCCAGTTGAAGCCGGGCTCAGCTGGTTGGTAAAACCTAAAGAAGGAATTGATTACATTGGAAAAGAAATTCTTATCGAACAAAAAACTCAAGGAACTGAAAATGTTTTGGTTGGTCTTAATTTGATAGACAAAGGAATTATAAGGGAAAATTATAAGATTTTTAAAGATGGTAATGAAATTGGTTTTGTTACTTCTGGGGGGTATTCACCCACGCTTAAAAAGACAATTGGTTTAGGAATTGTGAAGAAGCAATATAAAGAAATAGGAACTGAATTTGAAATTGAAATTCGAAATAGATTGTTAAGAGGAGAGATTGTTCCTACACCATTTTATCGTAATGTATAAAGGAGAGAAAATGTGAAAATTATGGATTATAAATTTCCAGACAATTTAGAATACACGCGAACTCACGAATGGGTAAGATTTGAAGATAGTATCGCCATTGTAGGAATTACTGATTATGCCCAACATCAATTAGGGGATATTGTATTTGTAGAACTTCCTGAAGTTGGCATGGTATTTGAAAAGGGAAGCAATGCTGCTGAGATTGAATCAGTAAAAGCTGTAGGTGATTTAATCATGCCCTTATCAGGAGAAATTATAGGGATAAATAAAAATCTTGCTAATAATCCAGAGCTTGTAAATTCCTCTCCATTTGAAGATGGGTGGATGATAAGGATAAAATTTTCTCACTATGATGAAAGAGATGCCCTTTTATCTTGTGAAGAATACAAACAAATAATCCAAAAAGAAATACATTAATATTTTTTTCTTTATTGTTTTTATTAATTTTTGAATTTTCATATAAATGAGTTAATAAACAAATGAATTTTGTACCTCATGATAATAAAACAATTGCAGAAATGTTAGATGTTATTGGTACTGATTCTTTACAAGAACTTTTTCAGGATATTCCTAAAGATTTATTAATTGAGAATTACAACTTACCTTCTGGTCTATCTGAATCAGATCTTTTACATCAATTAAATAAACTTTCTCAAAAGAATAAAGTATATTCAAGTTCTTTCCTAGGAGCTGGTTGTTATTATCATTATATTCCATCTTTAGTTGATTTTGTTATCTCTCGATCTGAATTTTATAGCTCTTATACACCATATCAAGCTGAGGCTAGTCAGGGTTATTTACAAGCTATTTATGAATACCAAACAATAATCTCTCGACTAACACAGATGGATGTCGCAAACGCGAGTATGTATGATGGATCAACTGCTCTTGCTGAAGCTGCTATTATGGCTACAATTATTACAAGGAAAAATTCAGTAATAATGCTTAAAGGAATTCATCCTGAATATGAAGAAGTTGTTAAAACCTATTGTTGGGGACAAAATATTAATATTGAGACTGGAATAAAAGAAAATCTAAAAGATAAATTAAACAATGAAGTAGCTGCTGTATTATTTCAAAATCCTAATTTTTTCGGTGATATTGAAGAAGTTTCCAAAATAGCAGACATCGTTAGAGATAATTACCCAAACTGTTTGATTATTCAAGTTATGACTGACCCAACATGTCTAGGCATTCTAAAACCTCCTGGAGAAACTGATGTTGATATTTTTGTGGCTGAAGGACAATCTTTTGGTATTAGTCCATCATTTGGTGGACCAGGGTTAGGAATATTTACTGCTAAACAAAAATATTTAAGAAAAATGCCGGGTAGATTGATTGGTAAAACTAAAGAAATCAATGGGCAAAAAAAGGGATTTATTTTGACGCTGCAAGCACGTGAACAACATATTCGAAGAGAAAAGGCAAGTTCAAACATTTGTACTAATCAAGCACTGTGTTCATTGGCAGCATTAGTATACCTCTTAGCAATGGGAAGAACAGGTTTAAAAGAAGTAGCATTTCAAAATTTTCAAAAAGCTCATTTTCTTAAAAGAGAACTTAATAAACTTCCTGGTTATGAAATATTAAATAAAAAAGCAACTTATAACGAATTTTTGGTTAAATGTCCTAATATTAAAGCTTTAATTAAACAATGTAAGCAACGAAATCTTCAACCTCCACTTAATATGACATATTATTATCCTGAAATGAACAATATTGCTTTAGTATGTGTAACTGAAATGAACTCAAAAGATTCAATTGATACTTTTATAGAAGCAGCTCGAACTGTTTCAAATGATAAAACGGAGGTTAAATAATTATGAAATCTAATGTCCCATTAATTTTTGAAAAAGGTTTTGATGGTAAACACCAAAAATTTGCTCCTCAGATGGATATTGACATTGTTGATCTCAATGAAATTATACCAGAGAATTTACAAAGAAAAGATCTACCAATTCCGAATATTCCAGAAATCGAACTAGTTCGCCATTTTATCAATTTAAGTCATCTAAATTATGGTGTGGATACTGGAATATATCCTCTAGGCTCGTGCACTATGAAATATAACCCTAAAATAAATGAAATTGTTGCAAAATTACCCGGATTTACGTTTATTCATCCATTACAAGAAGAGAATGAAGGGTGTATTGAATTACTCTTTCATATTTCAAAATTATTAGGAGAATTAACAGGAATGGATGGATTTACGCTACAACCAGCAGCTGGAGCTCATGGAGAATTAGTAGGATTATTAATAATGAAAAAGTATTTTGAGATGAAAGCTCTTAAAAAACAAAAAATAATAGTTCCAGATTCCGCTCATGGAACCAATCCAGCATCAGTAAAAATGGCAGGATTTTCAATCATAGAATTAAAATCAAATAAAGACGGAGAAGTTCCATTAGACCAATTAGAATTCGCAATGCAGGAAGGTGATGTTGCGGGAATCATGCTTACCAATCCGAATACTCTAGGGGTTTTTGATAGTCAAATAAAAGATATTACGCGTATTGTGCATGATAATGGAGGATTATGTTATTATGATGGTGCAAATCTAAATCCAATGTTAGGAATATGTCGTCCTCGGGAAATGGGATTTGATATTGTTCATTTAAATTTACATAAAACCTTTTCTACTCCACACGGTGGAGGTGGACCAGGATCAGGTCCCTTAGGTGTTGTAAATGATCTAATTCCTTTTCTTCCTGAACCCTGTTTAGTGTCGACAGAAGATGGTATTATATGTAGAGAAAAAAATAAAAATTCAATTGGAAGAATTAAAGCTTTTTGGGGTAATTTCGGAGTAATAATTAGAGCATACGCTTATATCTTAGCTTTAGGGGCAGAGGGTTTAAAGAAAGCTGCTCAAGTTGCAGTTTTAAATGCAAATTATTTAAGAGCTCGATTACAACAAAAATATAATCTCCCCTATAACCGTATTTGCCAACATGAATTCGTCTTATCAGATCAAGGTATGCCCCATAATATTACTACTGAAGATATTGCAAAACGTATACTGGATTTTGGAATTTATGCGCCTACCATCTATTTTCCTTTGATTATTCCGGGAGCTTTAATGATCGAGCCTACTGAAACCGAATCAAAACAATCTTTAGATTACTTTGTAGAAGTAATGAATAAAATTTATGAAGAAGCAGAATTTAATCCTGATCTCCTAAAAAATGCTCCTCATAATACTCCAGTCAAACGCCTTGATGCTGTACTTGCAGCAAGAAAACCTATTCTACATGATTAATTTCATGACTTAAAAATTCATATTAAAATTAATCTGTCCAGAAGTTTTTAGCTAAGCTTCTTCTCCGTTCCCAAAGCTCATTTTTTTTAGAAAAACCTATTATCCCTGCACCTCGATCTGCATCCTCAATTTTCCACATTCCACTAACTGCTCCTGTTAATGCCCCTGATAACACTTCAAAACCCTGTGCTGTATAAAGATCACACTCAACTCCTTTATTTATTATAAATTTGAGTTGCCTCATACCTTGTTGATTTTTAGATTTGAGTACTTCGAGTAATTTTTCTACCTCGTTATCAAGTTGGTCATTTGGAACTACACGATTCCATAAATTCCATTCTACTGCTCGCTGTGCAGGTTGAAGAGCACCTATTAAATTGATTTCCTTAGCTCTACGTCGTCCAATAAGGCGTGATAATCTAGTAGTTCCACCCCATCCAGGTGTTATTCCTACATCCACTTCTGGCATACCCCATTTAGCTCTTTCTGTTGCGATGACAAAATCACATACCATTGTGATCTCTAATCCACCACCCACCGCAAAGCCATCTACCGCCGCTATTGTAATTTTATCCAATTCTTCAATTTGATTTGCCATATTTTGATAATATCTTACACGCCGTGTTATTCCATTCGCATCACCCCAATTTAGCAT